>JAEHDK010000360.1 GCA_016880465.1 Micromonosporaceae bacterium | reverse complement strand
GGCGCCAACCCATGCTCGGCCACCACATCCGGCATGGCCACCTGCGACAGCGTCGCCCCCCGGCGCACCCGGCTGCCTACCCGCTCTGCACGTACCCTTGGCGCGCACCGACCGCACCGGTGGCTTGTCCAACCCATCAGCGGCCGGCGGGGACGACGAGTTGTCCGAGTTGCGCCCCACCCTGCGGGGGCGACGCTGTCGCAGGTGGCCATGCCGGATGTGGTGGCCGAGCATGGGTTGGCGCCGATGCTGTCGGGAGCTTCCTCATGGCCGCGCGACTACGGATTGATGATAATTTTGATTGCGCCGCTCCCCGGGTCCTTGAACGTGGCCAGCGCCCGGCCGTAGTCGGTGAGCGCGAACTGATGGGTGGTGACCTCTCGCACCCGGATCCGGCCCTGTTCCACGAGCGGCATGACATGACGCATCTCGCCGGCCGTGGCCCGGCACCCGACCAGTTCCAGTTCGTCGAGGACGATGCGTTGCATATCGACATCGACACCCTGCGTCGGGATCCCCACCGCGGCGCACCGTCCGCCGCGACGGAGCATCGCGAGTGCCAACTGGACCGCGGCCGGGACGCCGGCACACTCCAGGACGACATCGACGCCGAGCCCGCCGGTCCGTTTGCGCACCTCGCCGGCCGGGTCGTCCACGCTGCTGTCGACCGTCTCGAAACCCATCTGTCCGGCCTTGGCCGCCCGGGCCGGGGTCTTCTCGATGACGATCACGCGGGCCGCGCCGCGGACCCGCGCCGCGTCACCGGCCAGCAGCCCGATGGCGCCGGCACCGGTGATGGCCACGGCGTCGCCCGGCCGGATGCCGCCGCGGTTGGCGACATGCAGGGCGATCGAGGCCGGATCGACGACCGCGCCCTCGGCGAAACTGAGGCCGTCGGGCAGCCGGAAGACTGCCTTCACCCCGTGCACGACGTAGGTGGCGTCGGCGCCCGAGACATTGTGGCCGTACTGCTTGTGCAGCCCTGTGACGCCGTAGTTCTCGCAGAGGTTGTAGCGCCCCTCGACACACTTCTGGCAGACACCGCACGCGTCGTGCGAGGTGCCGGCCACGCGGTCGCCGATTCGCCAGCCGTAGCGCTCGGTCCCCGGGCCGAGCGCGACGATCTCGCCCGCCCACTCGTGGCCGGGGATGAACGGAAACGCCGGCGGCCAGAAGCCGGGATAGTCGCCGCGGACGAGGTGGACGTCGGTGCCGCAGATGGAGACCGCCCGCACGCGAGCGAGCACCTCGCCCGGTCCGGGCACCGGAACCGGCACCACCTGGATTTCGAAGCGGTTCGGTTCCAGGACCACGAGAGCCTGCATGGTGTCTGGTAGCTCAGGCGGTGCCGCACCGGACGGGTCGCTGAGCGTGACGGTAGTCATGACGCGCTTCGCCTGCCTTTCTAAATGACCGCAAGTGGATCCACCATGGAGGCGGTGGCGCCACGGATCTTCAGCGGCAGTGCCACGAACAGGAACTCGTAGACGCGGTCCCTGGCGAGCGATTCGAGATCCAGGCTCTCCATCAGGTAGATGCCGTTTTCGATGAGCAACAACGTGTGGACGGGCTGCGGGTTGGCCGGGCTTCCCAGCTCCGGCGCCGGCTGGACCTCGTAGGTCTCGGTGTCGGTACCGGTCGCGACGACGCCGCGGTCACGCAGCCACCGGGCGGCCGAGACATCGGGACCCGCCGTCTTGTGCTCCGCCATCTTCGCCGCGTCCGGCCACAGTCCCATGTAGCCGGTCCGGATCAGAACGACGTCCCAGGGCTGGACCCGCACGCCTTGCGCGGCGCAGATCGCCTCCATCTCGGCGGCATCGATAGGCGAGCCCTTGGGCAGGCAGTCCACGCCACGGTACCGGGGCGCGTCCAGGAGCACGCCCCGGGTGAAGAACGCCGGCAGCTTCGAGGCGTCACCGAAGACCGGGCCCGCGTCACTCAGGTGAGCGTCCGCACGGCCGCCGCCGTACCAGTGCGAGTCTTCGCCGACCGTCATGTGTGCCAATGCGTCCAGGTGGGCGCCGGAGTGTGAGGTGGCCATCAGGTACTCGGCCATGTACCCCAGTCCGGCATCGTTGACCGGCCCCCAGGGCTCCGCGTGGGAGACGCGGATGCCGCGGGGGGTACGGAAGTTCAGGACCTGGAACGGCGGGTGGCCGGGGAACAGGGGCATGCCCGGGAATCGGGTCGCGGCCAGCGAGTAGGTGCGACCCTTGCGGACCAGGCGAGCCGCCTCGACGATCCGATCGCTGGGCAGTTGCCCGATCGGGCCGACCTCGGCCGGGGCGGTACCGGCCTTCGACTCAGGTGCCATCTGCGCATCTCCTCTGCTCATCGGCCGCCGCGGTAGCGGTGGCGGTTGGTGAAGAATCCGCGGCTGGCGTGGAGAGGGCCCGCCAGACCCGTTCCGCGGTCAGCGGAAGGTCGCGGATGACGGCTCCGGTCGCGTCGGTGACGGCGGCAGCCACTGCCGGCGCGACGCAGAGCAGCGCGCCTTCGCTCATCCCCTTGGCTCCGTACGGGCCAGGACCATCGGCGTTCTCCACGACGTCGCTGCACAGTTGCAGCGGGAGGTCCATGCTGGTCGGGATCCGGTAGTCGAGCGCACCGAGATTGCTGATCCGGCCGGACTCGTCCAGGATGTACTGCTCCATGAGGGTGTGGCCCAGACCCTGGATCGCCGCGCCCTCATCCTGTCCGCGTACCTGCATCGGGTTGATGGCCTTGCCCACGTCCGAGACGGTGACGTGGCGGACGAGCAGGATGTCGCCTGTCTCCGCATCGACCTCGGCGTCCACGGCCGTGCAGTTGAACTCGAAGAACACCGGGCTTCCGCTCAGCGGGTGCCCGGGTACGTGCTCCTTGCGGCTCTCGCCGATCCCGATCACCTCGCCGCCGAGCCGGCCGAGCCCGAGCCTGACGAACTCGCCGATCGGGATCTGACGGTCGGGCAGTCGGACCACTCCGCGCGCGACCTCGATCGCGGACTCGTCGACCTGGCAGTGGCGGGCGGCCATGGTCCGTAGCTGCGCCTGGACCTCCCGGCAGGCATACGTGATGGCGTTTCCCATGAGGACGGTCGACCGGCTCGCCGAGGTCTGCTGGTCGTAGCAGACGACGGCGGTGTCGCCCATCAGCAGGGTGATCCGGTCCATCGGGACGCCGAGTTCCTCGGCGGCGATCTGGACGTAGACCGTGCGGGCCCCCTGGCCCATGTCCGAGGTTCCCGAGGACATGACGACACTGCCGTCGGCGAGCAGCCGTACCGTGGCGTACGAAAGGCCGGTCGTCGGGCCCGGCTTGATGCCGACCGCAATCCCTCGGCCACGCCCCGCCGGCACCGGCGTCCCCCACCCGACCAGCTCTGCCGCCTTGCGGACCGTCTGCTCCCACGCACCGTCCGCGGGCGTATCGCCGGGGATGAACTGCTCACCCCGACGGGCCAGGTTGCGCAGGCGCAGTTCGACCGGGTCGATCCCGAGGGCCCGCGCCGCCTCGTCCATGTTGGATTCGCTGGCCCACAGCGGCTGGGGTGCGCCAAACCCGCGGAAGGCAGTCGAGGGCAGCGTGTGGGACAGGATGCTGCGCGCCACGATCCGTGCCGCTGGGATGCGGTACGGGCCGCAGGACACATAGCTGCCCTTGCTCACCAGTCGATCGGCGATGTCGGCGTACGCCCCGAGCAGGTAGTCCGCGTCCACCTCGCGGAAGGTTATCGCGCCATCCGCACGGAACCCGGTCCGCACCCGGACCTGGGCCGATGTTCGCCGTACCGCCTGGAACGTCTCCTCCAGCGTCAGGATGAGGCGTACCGGCCGACCCGCGCGCATCGCCATGAACGCGACGAGCGGCTCGTACTTGGCGTGCTGCTTGCCACCGAAGCCGCCGCCGGGGTCAGGGGCCACCACCCGTACCTTCGCCAGCGGCAGGCTCAGCAGCTCGGCGATGGTCCGCTGCAACCAGAACGGGTGCTGGATGGTGCTCCAGATGGTGATGCCGTCGCCGTCCCGGGCGGCGATGCAGCCGTGGCGTTCGATCGCGAAGTGGGTGACCATCGGGAACGTGTAGGTGCCCGCCACGATGAGGTCACTGGCGGCGGTCTCGGTGTCGCCCCACGCGTAGCGGTGCTCCTGCAGGACGTTCGTGTTGGCCAGCGGGTCGCCCAGGCGGAGTGCGGGATCCTGCACGAGCGGCGCGCCCTGGGCGAGTGCCGCGGCGATTGTGCACACCGCCGGCAGCTCCTCGTACTCGACCCGGATCAGCCGGGCGGCGTCTTCCGCGGCCGCCAGCGTCTCGGCGGCCACCGCGGCCACCGGCTCACCGTGGTATTTCGTCTCCGCCACCGCCAGGACCGGCCGATCCCGGAACTGGGGGCCGAATCGCGGTACCGGCTGGGGCAGGTCGGCGGCGGTCAGCACCTGAACGACGCCGGGCACCCGCCGGGCGGCGCTGGCGTCGATCGAGCGGATCCGGGCGCGGGCGCAGTCGAGCGTGACGAGCTTGGCGTGCAGGACGTCCGGCAGGCGGATGTCACCGAGGTAGCGGTAGCCACCGCTGACCCGCGCGGGCCCGTCGACGCGCTCGGCGGAGGTACCGACCGGGCCGTTCATTTCTCCTCCTCCGCGGCGGCCGCGGACACGGCCGCGATGATCTGCGCGTAGCAGGAGCAACGGCACAGGTTGCCCGCCAGGCCCTCCCGGATCTCCGCGGTAGTCGGATGGGGGTTGTGGGCCAGCAGGTCCCTGGCGGCCATCACCTGACCCGGGGTGCAGTAGCCACATTGGACCGCGCCCTCGTCGAGGAACGCCTGCTGCAACCGCGTCAGGTGGCCGTCGGTGGCCAGTCCCTCGATCGTGGTTACCTCGGCGCCGTCGGCCTCGACGGCGAGGACGAGGCAGGAATTGACGATCCGCCCGTCGAGACTCACCGTGCAGGCGCCGCACTCACCGACCAGGCAACACGCCTTGGTGCCGGTCAGCCCGAGGTCGTCGCGCAGCAGGTCGAGCAGCATGTGTCGCGGGGTGACCTCGACCTGGCGCGGAACGCGGTTCACCGTGAGCCGGATCAGGTGTGTTCGCGACATCGGTCTCATCCCTCGCCTTCACCGATGACCGCCGCCCGGAGCACGCGCTGGCTCAGCACCAGGAGCATGCTCCGGCGGTACTCCTGGCTGGCCCGCACGTCGGAGACGGGACTCGTCGCCCTCGCGAGCCGGGCCAGCAGGCTCGTCCGGGTGGCCGGATCCGTGGCCGGATCGGCGAGCACGCCGCTGTCGTCGGTGGCCAGCAGGGGGCGCGGACCGACCGCCCCGTACCCGATCCGGGTGCTGCCCGTGCCGTCAACCGAAACACATACGCTCACGGTGGCCAGATCCGCACCCCGGCGCCGGGTGAGCCGGCCGAAGGCGGCCTGGACCGGCCGATCCCGCACCGGGAGTTCGATCGCGGTGACGAGCTCATCCCGGGCAAGGGTCGTCTTGCCGGGGCCCAGGAAGAACGCGTCGATCGGGATGCTCCGCGTGCCGGCGGGCCCACGGGCGATCACCTGCGCGCGGTAGACCAGGAGCGGTGGGGCGGTGTCGGCGGCGGGTGACGCATTGCAGATGTTGCCGGCGAGCGTGGCCCGGTTGCGGATCTGGACCGGGCCGACCACGCCCGCGGCGGTCACGAGCGCCGGGAAGTGCGTCCGCATCCGCTCATCCGCCACCAGATCGGCCAGCACCGTGGTGGCGCTGATCCAGAGCCGACCATCCGCCTGCGTGATCCCCGGGCGAAGCTCCGCGATCCCCTTCAGGTCGACGACCACGTGCGGACGCAACGTCCCGTCGCGAAGTCGGTTGACCAGATCGGTACCGCCGGCCAACGGGCGGGCGTGCGGGCGGTGGGTCCGCAGCAGGTCCACCGCCTGCCCCAGCCATTCCGGATGCTCGTAGCCGAAGCTCTGCACGTCCCAGCCCTCACATCACCTTGTCGACCAGATCCAGCAACACCTGGGGAGTCGCGGCTCGAACGAAGTAGCAGGGACGCTCACAGAAGCGCGCGAGGAATGCGGTACGCGCCTCCCGCAGGTCATCGGTGTCGATGAGCGGCATCGCGAAACCTGGCGCGAGAAGCTCGTTGAGGAGCAGGTAGTTCTGCATGGAGTGGAACGCCTGGAACTGCCGTTCGAACGGAATCAGCTCGGACAGGCTCGGGTCGAAGTTTCCGTCGATCGCCGGCACCACCACCAGGTCGATGGGGCTCGGCTCGCCGTACAGTTCCCACGTCGGCATCGACCCGAAGAACTTCTCGACGCCCCGAGTGGGAGCCGCCTTGTCGGCACGCTCGGTTCCGGTGGTCCGCTTCTTGATGAACGGCTCCTTCGAGCCCATCACCGCACGTCCGCTCTCATCGATAACAGTCGTCTCGGTGGAGATGAGCGACGCGCCCCGCCGGCACGCCTCGATCTGGCACATCGACTTGCCGTGGTTCGACTCGCCGCCGAGGAAGAGGACCGTCGTGTCCCGGTAGCGGACCGCCGAGGCGTGGAACGGATGCAGCCCGGCCGCCTCCATCCGCAGCGCAAGCAGGGCAACGATGACCTTCTGAAGTGGACCGGCGGGCCACGGCCCGGTGAGCGTCATGCGCCGCCCGTCGTAGCCGATGGACGTCTTACCGTCCTGACGCCAGATGATGTCCGGCTCGGGCAGGCGGACCGCCGGCTCTATCCGGACATCGGCGAGGCGGTAGTTGAGGAAGTTCATATCGTCGAGCACGTGCGCCCGTGGCGCAGTGCCGAACACGTCGACACGCAGTCGTGCGACGCCGGCGGACAGCTCTTCGGACAGTTGCAGCTTGTCGTTCATGCGCCCCTCGCTATGGCCCTGATGCTCGACGGGGCCGTGGCCCCCACGCGCTCCGCGCCGCGCTGGCACACCAGCGGGCGGTTTCGCGCCCAGGGCCCCGTCGAGCGAATCTCAGACACCGAACAGATCGCTCTTCTGCCGCGGTGCCGCTGCCAGGATCTCGACGACACCGGTCGTGCCGTTGATCCGGATCCGGTCGCCGTTCTTGATCTCTTGGGTGGCCACCGATGATCCGACCACGGCCGGGATGCCGAATTCGCGCGACAGCACGGCCGGGTGCGAGACGGTTCCGCCCGCGTCGGTGACCAATCCGATGATCTTGGTGAAGAGCACGACCCAGGCCGGGTTGGTCATCTGGCAGACCAGAATGTCTCCCGCCCTTACCTCGTCGAACTGGTCCTCGCGCAGGACCACCCGAGCGGTGCCCTCCACCACGCCGGGCGAGCCGCCCAGGCCGGTGATCTGGCCCGCGACCGCGCTCACCTTGCGGTAGAACTTGTCGGGAAAGCCCCAGAGGTTCAGGTAGGGGAAGGCAAGCTGCGACGTGGTCACCGTGCCGATCCACTCCCGCGGCCTGATGGCGTACGCCTTCTCCCGCTCCGCCTTGCGCTTCGCGACCAGTGCCCGACCATCCATCGTGGATGGATCGGCCATGAACACCCGCAGTTCGTTGTAGCGGAGGAAAACCACGTCATCGGGAGCATCGAGGACGCCCTGGGCCACGAGCTTCTTGCCGATCGCCAGCAGCACCAGGCGCACGTGCGCGTTGGCGCCCTGGTCGATGTAGAAGTGGTGATCCGGGGTGAGCGGGGCCATCTTCAGGTTGATCTCGTTGGCCGCCCGCATCTCCTCAAGCGCCTCGCCCTCAAGGCCCTCCAGGATCTCCCGGGCCGCCGCCGCGATGTCCTCGGCCAGCGCCTTGACCGTGGACGGGTAGTCGTAGTTCGTCTCGATGTAGCCACGGACCAGCTCGATCACCGGTGCCATGTGCTCGTACACCGTGGGGAAGATGAACTCGTGGCTCCAGACCGCGTGCCAGCCGAACTCCTTCTGGTACGGCTTGACCCGTTCCTCGATGAAGCGCCGGCCGCGCGCCGTGCCGTTCAGCGCTGTGATGATCTCGTTGGCGGTTTCGTGCTTGAAGGCGTCCACCAGCTCGCCGTCGCCCTTTGCCTCCTCCTTCATCTTCCACAGGGCTTCGATGGAATCCCAGTTGCGGTCCTTCGCGGAGCTCTGCAGCCGACCCAGAAGCGCTTCGTCGATCTTGCCGTGCGTCTTCTCCATCACCGCGCGCAGGTTGAGGGTGGCGGAGAGCTGCGCGAAGTTGAGCATCCAGTGGATCTTCCAGTGCCGATCGTGCATGTCGATGGCATCCTCGAGCAGGCAGGCGAGCTGCATGAGGGTGAGTTCGTCCTGCCGGTCGAGCATCCCTTCGAGGTAGTCGAAGTTGCGGCTCATCTCGGGAACCAGCCGTCCGTGCCACCAGTTCACGAACTCCTGGCCGTAGGTGGGCAGCACGGCGTTGAGGTACGTTCCGATCTTCTCTGGGTAGGCCGGGTCGAGCGGCACGACCGCGCCGTACCGGCTCCCGTACTGTTTCCCGTGGATCTTGATCCGGGAATCGGCCGGGATCGCGGCGGTGTAGAGGTAGCCGTTGACGTTCTTGGCGATCCAGTCGGACGCGAACGGCGTCCCGAAGCGCCGGAACATGTGGTCGCACGACATCGTCCACAGGCCGATGTCCTCGTGCATCGGGCTCAGCGGGTGCGGGTTGTGCAGGTCGTCGTACACCCAGAAGAGATCCTTCTCTATCTCGGACTCCCAGGTGACCGGGAAGCTGTTGTCTCCGAGAAACTGATCCAGAACTCTCTCCTTCTGGCCTTCCTCTGCCATCTGTTCTACCGGCGTCGGCTGTTCTAACTGTGTCATCGCGAGACCTCCCAGTCTCGTATTCGTGCATGAGTAGTTGGTGAGGGTCCCGCTAATGCGCTGTCGCCTGTTTCGGTCCGGCCGGGAGGTGGCGGGTGGATTGCGTCCGTACCGGCCGGGGGAACATGATCGCGACGTTGAACCAGCCGAGGAACGCACCGAGCAGACCGGCCAGCAGCGCACCGACGCCCGCGACCGTGGGCAGCAGGTAGGTGCTGAGCGTGTCGCTGAACGGCGCCACGAACGCGCCGGTGAAGTAGACCGCCAGGCCCATCGAGATCCCGTTGAAGAACGGCAGCGTGTTCTCCGCGAGGATCGGGACATACTTCATCAGATAGATGAAGGCGCAGAACCCGACGAAGCAGGCGACACCCAGCGCGATGTCGCCCGACTTGTAAATCTTCGTTGTGTCGAGAACGTCGTTGAGCCAGACGTACCCGGTCATGATGATTCCGGCGACCACCACTCCGGCGATGTAGGCAGGAATGATCTTGAGTAGACCTCGCCACTTCCCACCGAACACGAAGTACTCGGCCCACACGATGAACGACACCCAGATGGGTAGGTTCCAGTCTTCCAACCAGATGGCGAATGGCAGGGAGACGACGACCGTGATGGCAACCGCCAGCCACAGTGGAATCGTGTCCTTGGTTTCGACTGCTGCTTCTTCCGTGGTCATTTTCATGACTCCTCCACTTACCGTGTTCTCCGGTTTCCGGGTGGTTCCCGGTTTCCGGGCAGTTCGCCCGGTGCCTGGTTCATCCGTCACCTCCTTCTTGGGTGTCGTCCCGGGCGGTGGTCATCTTGTCTGGGGGAACCCGAGGTCCACGGCACTGGTCGAAGGATCGGGCCAGCGGGTCGTCACCACCTTGGCCCGGGTGTAGAAGCGGATGCCGTCCGGTCCGTACATGTGCAGGTCCCCGAACAGCGAGGCCTTCCAGCCGCCGAACGAGTAGCACGCCACCGGGACCGGGATGGGTACGTTGATCCCGACCATCCCCACCTCGACCTGGTCCTGGAATCGCCGGGCGGCGCCGCCGTCCCGAGTGAAGACGGCCACCCCGTTGCCGTACGGGTTGTCGTTGACCAGTTGGACCGCGGCGTCGTACGTGGGGACCCGCACGACGCAGAGCACCGGCCCGAACACCTCGTCCCGGTAGACCGTCATTTCCGGCTGCACGTGGTCGACCAGGCAGGGGCCCAGGAAGAAGCCGCTCTCCGCGGTTGCCAGTGCGCGGCCATCGGCAACCACCGTGGCACCCTCGGCGGCCGCGGTGTCGAGGTAGCCGGCCACCCGATCCCGGTGCTCCCTGGTCACCAGTGGGCCCATCTGCGCATCGGGATCGGTACCGGAGCCGACCCTGATCTTGTCGAGCCGGGCAACGATCGCGTCGACGAGCGGGCCGGCCACGCTCCCGACCGCGGCGACGACCGAGATCGCCATGCAGCGCTCGCCGGCCGCCCCGTAGCCGGCGGACACCGCGGCGTCCGCGGCCCCGTCGACGTCGGCGTCGGGCAGCACGACCATGTGGTTTTTCGCGCCACCGAGGGCCTGCACCCGCTTGCCATGGCCGGCTGCGGTCGCGTAGATGTGTCGCGCCACGGGGGTGGATCCGACGAAGGAGACCGCCGCCACCTTCGGGTGTGTCAGCAGCCGGTCCACCGCCTCCCGGTCGCCGTGCACGACGGTGAAGACCCCGTCCGGAAGTCCGGCCGCTCGCCACAGCTCGGCGAGCAGCATGGCTGCGGTGGGAGTCTTTTCCGATGGCTTCAACACGAAGGAATTCCCGCAGGCGATCGCGTTGGGAGCCATCCACAAAGGAACCATTGCGGGGAAGTTGAACGGCGTGATGCCGGCGACAACCCCGAGGGGGTACCGGACCGAATGGACGTCGACGCCGCGGGAGACCTGCCCGGAGTACTCGCCCTTCAGTTGGCTCGGGATGCCGCAGGCGAATTCGAGGTTCTCCAGACCGCGAAGCACCTCACCCTCCGCGTCGGAGAGCACCTTGCCGTTCTCCGCGGTGATGGCCTCTGCGAGCTGCCGGGAGTGTCCGCGGACCAGGTCCCGCATCGCGAACAGGATCCCGCTGCGTCGTGACAGCGGCACCGCCCGCCACTGCGTGAAGGCCGCGGCCGCACCCGCCACGGCCGAGTCGACGTCCGCAGCCGACGCGTAATCCACCTCGCCGGTCTGTGCGCCGGTCGCGGGGTTGTAGATGGGGCCGGTGCGTCGCGATTCTCCCGATGCCTGGGCACCCGAGATGAAGTGGCGGATCCGTGTCATCGCCGGTCGGCCCCTTCCAGATGAAGGATCGGCAGGCGCTGCCGCAGCAGCGACGCCTCGACGTCCTGCGCGACGGCGGCGGCGGAGAGGCGGTACTTGTCCAGGAGCAGCTCGTCGGGGCCGCTCTCGCCGTAGGTGTCCTGGATGCCGAGTCGCTGGACGGGCACCGGGTGCCGGCTCGACAGCACCTCCGCGACGGCGCTACCGAGGCCCCCGAGGACGGACTGCTCTTCGACCACCACGACGCGGCCGCTGGCCCGGGCCGCCTCCACGATGCCCTCCTCGTCGATCGGCTTGATGGTGGGAATGTGCAGGACCGTCGCCTCGATGCCGCGGCGGGCAAGGATCTCCGCGGCCTCGTACACCCGGGTGGTCTGGACCCCCGTGCTCATCAGGCTCACATCCGAGCCGTCGCGCACCTTGACCGACCGACCGATCTCAAACCGGTAGTCGGCCGGGAACAGCACCGGCGTCGACTCGCGGTAGAGCTGGAGGTAGAACGGGCCGTCCGTGGCGACCATCGCGTGGATGGCCGCGGCGGCCTCCACCTCGTCCGCCGGCGCCAGGACGACGACATTCGGCAGTGACCGCATGATCGCCACATCGTCGAACATCTGGTGGGTCTTGCCCGTCTTCCCGGCCAGCAGGCCGGAGAAGCCACCGGTGATCTTCACGTTGAGCGCGGGTTGCGCGATCAGGACGCGGATCGAGTCGAAGGCCCGACCGACAGCGAAGCAGGCGAACGCCGAGACGAACGGGACGAACCCCACGCTGGCGAGGCCCGCGGCGACGCCCAGCATGTTCTGCTCGGCGACTCCCATCTGCAGGAAGCGCTCGGGGTGGGCGCTCTCGAAGATCTGCGCACCCGTCGAGCTCCCGACGTCGCCGTCGACGACAACGATGCGTGGGTCGTGGTCCGCCAACGCTGCCACCGTCTCACCGAAGACCGTCCGAAGTGCCTTTCCGGCTGGTAGTGCCATGTCACGCCTCCACTGCCAGGCCGGCGTCCGACAGCCCGGCGAGCGCCAGTGCCAGCTCCTCATCGGTCGGAACCCGGCTGTGCCAGCGGTAGTTGCCCTCCATGAAGGAGATCCCCTTGCCCTTCACGGTGTGGGCAATCAGCGCCACCGGACGTCCCCGTACCGCCTTGGCCTCTTGCAACGCCCGCTCGACCGCGTCCATGTCATGTCCGTCTACATCGGATACCTGCCAGCCGAACGCTCTCCAGCGGTCGTGTAGGACGCCGTCGGGATAAGGGGGCCGGCGGTCACCGGAGCCATCGGCTCGCCAGCCGTACTGCTGGAGTTTGTTCTCATCGACGATGACAACCAGGTTGTCCAGGGCATAGCGGGAGGCGACGTGCGCGCCTTCCCAGACAATCCCTTCGTTGCACTCCCCGTCGCCGAGCATCACGAACGTCGTGAAGGCACGGTTCGCGAGCTTCGCGCCGAGGGCCATGCCCACCCCCGCCGAAAAGCCGAGGCCCAACGAGCCACTGGACATGTCCAGCCCCGGAAGCGTCCTCATGTCGGGATGGCCCTGCAGCCGCGAGTCGATCGCGTCGAACGTGTAGATCTCCTCGGGCGGGAAGTATCCCCGCAGCGCCATGACGACGTACAAGGCGATGCAGCTATGGCCCTTGGACAGGATAAACCGGTCACGATCCGGCCAATCGGGCTGCTCCGGACGGATGTTCAGCACCCGGAAGTAGAGGACGGTGAGAATGTCCATGGCGGACAGAGGGCCGCCGAGGTGACCGCCCTTCGCGTGTGCGATCGCCTTGACCGTCTCGCGCCGCGCCAGACGAGCCTTCGCCTGGAGGTCGGCGACGCCTAGAGCAGTGCTGGACATGGCTAAGCCGCCTCCTCATACGAGCCCGGCACCACCGGCGGAGCGAAGACCGAAACGAGCTGGAGCGGCTCGGACCCCCGCGAGACGGTCGCGTGATGGAGGCCGGCCGGGATGTACACCGTGGTACCGGGCTCGAGTCGAGCGGTGCCCTCCGGTGTCACCAGCTCTCCCGCTCCGGACAGGATGTAGATGACCTCCTCCTCCGCAGGGTGGACGTGTCCCGGCGGAGCCGACCCGGGGGGGAAGACGGCGAGCCCCAGCGTGATGTTCCTGGCCTCGCTGTTCTCGGGCCCGATGCACAGGAACCAGTCGCGACCAGGCAGGTGGTGGACCTGGGCGTCCTGCCGCGGTACGGATGTGAGCATGGCGCCCTCCGTTTCGGATCAACTCTGGCAAGATTCAGAGAACCTTCTCGGTAACGTTCTCAGAAACAGACGAAGGCCCTGACTCGCGGGACCAAGGTCCTGTCCTGAGCCGCACCGCCACCCGGCCCCTCCCGGTAGGTCGCCGAAGTCGTGTCTTCCTGCTTGGCGGCATGCACGCGGTGGAGGCGTGCACGCGGTGGATGAGCGGCCCCGGGGGCACGCACGGTCTCCGGGGTGATCGTGGCCGTGTCGCACGGCAATCCTTCGCCAGGTGCGCCGCGGCCGGGGCCGTGCCGTCAGTGTTGTCCCGTTACGGGGTCGGGTGTTCCACCGGTGGGTGTCGATCGACGGCTGGGTGCCGCGCTATTCTCAAACCCGGGCAACCCCGAGAAATCTCGCCGAGATCTCACCAGCGGTATCGCGTCCCCCGGCCACGCCTGGCTCGTGCCGTCGCATGATTGTGCCCTGTTGCGCTGCGACCGGTCGCGCAGATCACCTGAAAAGAGCGGATCATGGCAAAGCAGGCGTCAATGCGCCAACCAACGATAATCGACGTCGCCCGCGCCGCCGGGGTGTCGGTGTCCACTGTCTCCCGGGTGGTACGCGACCACGCCGACGTGCGGGCCGAGACCCGTACCCTGGTGCAGGAGGCGATCGAGGAACTGGGCTACCGTCCGTCGCCGATCGCCAGGGCACTGGTATCCGGGCAGAGCCGGCTGCTCGCGCTGCTGGTCAGCGACATCGGCAACCCGTTCTACCCACAACTGGCAAAGAGCGTCGAGCATGAGGCGAAGCGGGACGGCTACACGGTGGTCCTCTGCAACACTGCCGACCGCACCGTGGAGACCCGCCGCTACATCGAGCGGCTGCTCCGGCAGGGCCTGGACGGAGTCATCCACGCGTCGGTCGCCCGGGACGAGAACTTGCTGCTCACGCTGTTGGCGGACCCGCGCCGGGTGGTGTTCACCAACCGGCGGCCGGCCAGCGAGTCCGTGAGCTACGTGGTGTCGGACAACCGGGCCGGTGCGGTGGAGCTCACCCGACATCTACTCGCGCAGGGGCACCGCCGCATCGGGTTCGTCGCCGGGCCCGGCTACGCCCGGAATGCCGTCGAGCGCCTCGACGGGTTTCGGTACGCGATGGCCGAGATCGGCAGCGCCGAACCGCTGATCGCCGAAGGCGGATTCTCGGCCCAGCACGGTGGGCAGGCGGTGACCGCGTGGTTGGCCGCGCCATCCCCCCCGACGGCGGTCATCGCGGTCAACGACTCGATCGCGCTCGGGGTGCTGGAGACACTCGCGGACCGGCGGCTGCGCGTGCCTGAGGACATCGCGGTCGCCGGATTCGACGGCGTCCAGCTCGCGGCCTCCCCGCTCCTTCAGTTGACCACCGTCGACCAGCACGTCGACCAGTTGGGCCGGCGTGCGGTGCGAATCCTCCGCCGCCAACTCGCCGCCCCTCCCGGCGCCGCGCCCATCCACGAGGTGCTGCCCACCCAGCTACTCCCGCGCCGGAGCACCGCGGCACCCGTCCGTCCGGATTCTCTGGCCAGCCTGGTCAAGGATTGACGCGCTTCGCCGCCGCAGCGATACCCGGTGCACCGATCCACGGGTGCCTTCGCGGCGGTCAGCCATCGGCCTGGGGTGGGTGGACGATGGATGAGCCGAAGAACTCGATGTGCGCGCGCATCTCCTTGCCCGCCAACTCCGGGTCGCGGGCCTGCAACGCCTGGAGGATCGGACGGTGCAGTTCCGCGATCATCCGCAGGTCGGAGTCGCTGCGGATGACGCTGATCAGCGTGCGGGCCTCGACCCGAAGTGAGCGCCACACGTCGATGAGGATCTGGTTTCCGGAGGCCTCCACGATGATCTCGTGGAACCGGACGTCGTGGAGGATCTGGGCGTGCGGGTCCTTGGCCTCGGCGGCGCGCCGCATGCCGGCCAGTTCCTCGGCGAGCGCGGCGAGCTGCGCGTCGGACATCCGCACCGCGGCCGCTCGCCCGGCGACCTCCTCGAGCGCGGCCCGCACCGGATAGATCTGGCTGAGTTCGGCGGCGCTGACCTCGCGGACGCGGGCGCCCCGGTGGGGCTGGCTTTCGACGAAACGCATCGCTTCGAGGTCGCGCAGCGCCTCCCGCACGGGCGCCTGGCTGACCCCGAACTCTACCGCGACCTGGCTCTCCACGATGCGTTCGCCGGGCCCGTAGGTGCCGTCGACAATTCGCTCGACGATGCGGTCCTTGATCTGGTCGCGGAGTACCGCGCGGCGGAGCGGCCGGTCCACCTCTGTCCTCCAGGGTTATCTGCGCCCGAGCGTGCATGCCTGACTGCGCACGAGGGCAATCTTTTATCGATGATACTGCCGACGCGGCGGTCTACGGCATTCCGGGCGGTGCCGCGCCGAAGGGCTCCGGCCGCAGGAGGACCGGGCCGGGAGGGGTCCACCGCACCGAAACAGGGCGGAAGGACGTGACCTCGGGAAGATCTTCTGGTATTGTCATCGATTATCGATTATCGTTCGCTGGGTTGGCGACCGGAGCCTTCCGATCGCGCCACGGCGAGTCCGCGGGATGTCCGATCCGATGGGACGGGATGAGGAGGTTGCCCGATGTCGTACCGCATCGCACTGATCCCGGGAGACGGTGTCGGTCCCGAACTCACCGAGCAGGCCGCGCTGATCCTGTCCACCGCGGCGGACCTGCACGGATTCGACGTGTCCACCGAGACCTTCGACTGGTCATGTGACTACTACCGCCGACACGGCGCGATGATGCCCGATGACGCGCTGGAGACCCTTGCCGGCTTCGATGCCATCTTCCTGGGCTGCATCGGCGACGCCGGCAAGGTGGCCGATCACATCTCGCTGGAGCTGCTGCTGACCATCCGCAAGGGCTTCGACCAGTACGTGAACCTGCGGCCGGTGAAGCTGTACCCCGGCGTGTCGACCCCCATCCGCACCGCGACCCCGGAGACGGTCGACCTGATCGTGATCCGCGAGAACACCGAGGGCGAATACTCCCACATCGGGGGAATCTTCAAGCGAGGAACGCCGGATGCGGTGGCGTTGCAGACCGGCGTGTTCACTTGGAAGGGCTGCCAGCGGGTGATCCGCTACGCGTTCGAGACGGCCCGGTCCCGGGCCAAGCTCGGCGCGAACCGGCCGGTGGGCCGAGTCACCAACTGCACGAAGTCCAATGCGCTCAACTACTCGATGGTCTTCTGGGACGAGGTGTACGACAGCGTCGCACGGGACTTCCCGGACGTCGCCACGGACATGGCCCTGGTGG
>JAEHDK010000036.1 GCA_016880465.1 Micromonosporaceae bacterium | reverse complement strand
GTGCCGTCGTGATCGTGCGACATGGCTGTTCACCTCGCGAGTTAGTTAGTCGTCGATGCGCCAGTTGCCGGAGCCCTGGTCGGTCATGCTGGCCCGGGCTGCTGCGGCGGCCTGGTCGGCAGGGTACAGGCCGATGGTGTCGGCCTCGGTGATGATCGGGTCGGTGCGGATGTCGTCGTCGGGGTCGTACATGGCGGTCTCCGTTCAATCGTTGGCTGGGGCGGTAGGTGCGGTCGCGGTATGGAAGCGGGGCGAGGTCTCACGCCAGACCACGATCATCGCGGTGGTGAGCGCCGAGGTCAGCACGAACCCGGCCATGGCCAGGGCGCGTCGTGTGCCGACCTTGCCTTGGCAGGTGGCCCTGGCGTTGAGCACGCTGTTGAGCGACCCAGCGGTCTGAAAGTTATCGCTGGGCATGAATCCTGATCCGCAGCTGATGGTCTGAAAGTTGCTGCCCGAGACGCTGATCGGGGTGAGGCCCAGCAGGAGGCCGAGAGCCAGGGCTAGGCCGGCTGCGGCGGCGAGTGTTCGAATTGTCGTCATCGTTGCAGGGTGGCAGCGGCCGGTGACGGGTCGACACCCGCCGATCGGATAGATGACAGTTCGGCCAGCACGTCGGCCGGTACTCACGGCCACCGGTGCACCCGGTTCTGCTGGTCGACGGCGACCCACGAGAACCGGGTCCGCGGTAGATCCCAGACCGGTATGCCGGTGCGGGCGCACGCGTATGCGGCGTGGTAGAGCACACGGATCGTGTCTCTTGCTGCTGTTTGCCAGATCATTTTCGACCCTCCTGGTCGTCTGCCCCCGCGCGGCGGCCGGTGTCCCGTGCGGTGATCCGACCAGTGCAGACACCGACCGCCGCGTGTCGGGGGGCGGGGGACCCCCGCAAGTGCCAACCTGCCGGGCCGCCCCTCGGCTAAGATACCCGTGTAACCCGGGTAAGTCCACAGGTTACCCTTGCAAGTCGAGCCGCGGAGGTGATCCAATTGGCGGGCCAACCTGCCGGGAGCCCGACCATGCCCGCCGCCTACAAGCGGATCGTCGACGACATCCGCGCGCGGATCGCCTCAGGCGACCTCGCGCCGGACACGAAGCTGCCCACGAAACGCGAGCTGGCCGAGCTGTACGGCGTGTCGCCGCACTCGGTGGACACGGCGATGGCGGTCCTTCAGGACTCGGGGCATGTGCGCGGCGAGCAGGGACGCGCCACCTACGTAGCGCCGGGACCGTATCGGGGTGTCACCGCGGACTGACCGATCGTGCGCCATCTGTCGGTATCGATGGTGCCTGCTAGACGTACCCGTTCAGCGCCGGTTTCCATCGATCTTCTCTCACGCCTCAAGGTCAATTGTGGCGCTGATGTTTCGGGGGGCGCTGGACGCATGGCGATGGTGATACGCGCGGTTATCTACGTCCCCGAAGGGCGGGATGCCAAGCGGTGGAAGCGGGTCTGCATCGACTACTGTCAGCGCCAAGGGTACGTGATCGTGGCGGCGGTCACGGGCGGGCCAGACGGCGGTGACCGGTGGATGGACCTGCGCCGCATGGCTGCCGCCGAGGAGTTCGATGTGCTCGTCGTCGGCCGTCGAGATCACTTGCCCGCGCAGCGGCGGCCGCGTATCGAGGCGGTGGAGGACGGCAGTCCCCACGGGCCACAGGGGCGTCCGCGGCGGCTCAGGTGAGATCGGGCAGGGCCAGTACGGCGGCCAGCAGTCGGGCATCGGATACTTCTGTGTAGCCGGCTGTGGTCACCGGAGACGAATGTCCCATCGCTGCCTGGGTGACGCGGATGTCGCCCTGCCCTGCCTGCACGCATGTGCCATACCAGTGGCGCAGGTTGTACAGGGTGATCGGCAGGTGGTGGCGGCGGTGAAGGTGCTCGGCGGTCCGCTTGGACACCCAGCTCGGGGTGGCCCGCCGCCCATCCGGGTAGTGCGTGAGCGGACCGTCGGGCAGCGGCGCGACCAGTTCCCAGACTCGCGGATGGGTGGGTACCCGGCGATCCTTGCGGCCCTTGCCCAGGCGCACCAGCACCCAAGCCTGGTCGACGTGCTCGCGTTGCAGACGCGCGATCTCGCACGGCCGCAAGCCGGCGTACGCGGCCAGCACAGTGTGCAACCGCCACGGCATCGTGTCGCACCGGCTGCACACGCGTACCTGCTCGTCGGTGGCGGGCCGGGGCAGTCGTTGCGGCACACGCGGGGTGGGTAGGCCGGCGGCCGGGTCGTAGCTGATCCACGGGTCCGCCGGGTCCGCGGCCCAGGCGTAGAAGCGGCACAGATGATCGTGGTAGGTCTTGCGGGTTTGGGCGGACCAGTCGGGCTGCGCCAGCCATGCGACGAGCTCGCTGCGGGTGGCGACGGGTAGGCCGCACGGCAGTTCGGCGTCGACCCGGCGTAGCAGCTTGCCGGAGTCTTCGGTGGTTGTGGACGCGTACCCGGCGGCGACCAGATGACGCTTATACGCGTCGATCATTCTTGCGGTCATCGCGTTATCCTGTGCGGGTTGCGGCCTCACGCGGTAGCCGCCAAGGGGCGCGGGATCATACGCGGCCGGCTCATTGACGGCCGTCGGCTGTCCGTTCTGCTCGCCGGCCGGGTCACCCGATCGTCCCGGGCGCGGTACCGAAGGGTATTGCCGGCAACATCGCGGGGCAACAGATCCACAACGGTCACATCCAGGGCGGCCGCGATCCGCTGTAGGTCGTTCAGGTCGATGACTTGGCGAGCCCGCACCTTCCGGCTCACCCACATCTCGGAGACGCCCAGCCGTTCCGCCAGGTCGGCTTGGGTCATCATCCGCCGAGCCATCAGCGCGCGGATCTCGGCGGAGACCGCGGCACTGAGTTCGGGTGCCTGCGTGGGTGTACTCATGTACGCGATTCTCTAACGCTGCGCAGTACTAGTCAACCGTCTAGATGATCCCGGCACCTAGGGCTTGACGTCTAACAGATCTTGTTAGATAGTACCAGTATGAGCAAACGGGCCACAGAAGCTGTTGCCGCCGAGGTGCGCGCCGAGATGGGTCGGCAGGACGTCAACGGTGCGCAGCTCGCCCAGCGTCTCGGCGTCTCCGAGATGTGGGTGAGCCGGCGCATCCGTGGCATCACGCCGTTGACGGTTTCCGAGCTGGCCGACGTGGCGAAGGCGCTGGCCGTGCCGATCGCCAAGTTTCTGCCCGAGCCGGAGCGTGCGGCGTGAGCCGGCCGGAGACGCCACGGAACAAGGGCGCCGGCCGCGGCCCCAGCGGCAGGGCCGGTCGACGGCCGGGCGGCACACCGCCGCCCTCGGTCGGTCGCACCGGGCTGGCCCGGCTGTTCCCGTGCCTGACAACCCTCGCCACCGCGCTGCTGCTGCTGTCCGGCGCCGTGTTCCTGGCCGTCGGCCTCGGTGCCACCGGGACGGCACACCCGGCCCCGCGGCCCACGCCACGCCCAGCGTCGACGATCGAACGTGAAGCCCACGACCTGCACCAGCAACTCGAACTGATCCGGCTGTGCCGGTCAGCGCCGGCGGGCGAGTGGCCGTGCGTGGAGGCGACGCCATGACCGTGATCGCGACGTGTGGCAGCTGCCCGACCCGATGGGCCGGCGCGTTCGCCGCACACTGCGCCACCTGCCATCTCACGTTCACCAGCGTC
>JAEHDK010000359.1 GCA_016880465.1 Micromonosporaceae bacterium | reverse complement strand
GTACTTGCCCGCGCAGGGGCATCGCCGCCGGATGGACTCGCCGCCACCATGCTCATCGGCGGTCTCGCGGGCTCTATCCGGCCATCCGCGCGGCCCGGCTTGTCCCCGACCGAAGCGCTGGCCACACCCTGACCGGTCCCGGCGCACTCACCCGAGCGCGGCCCAGTACCGCGCGGTGGAGCGCCGCTAGACCGCTACGACATACGGGAACTGGCTGGATCGAGCGTCCTTGTTCACATCCGAAGTAAGGCCCGACGTCATCCCCGTGTTGAACACCATGGAGAACATCACCTCAGGCGCGTTGTCGAGCATGGTCCGCCCGTTGCGAACGGCGAAGCCGTAGTTCGCTGGCGAACCAACCTGATAGGACAACACGTCCGGGAGTATCTCCTGAGCCACGCTCCGGCCATAGCCCTCGGGATCCGGCGCCGTCCCGTTCGCGGCGACGACGCGTGCGATAACCGAAGCGATGTTCTCGCCCTCGGCGCTCAGGTCGTCTGCCGGGTGCCGGAAGTTGGCGTCGTTGGAGAAGTCGGTGTCGGTCGGCCAGAAGATCGGCCACATCATGGGGTGACCGGCGCGGTTGACTGGCCGCCACCGGCCACCGTCGGTAGCCAGCTTCGTCGTGCACCAGACACCGATCTGCGTTCCATCGCGCAGCATCGGTTCCTGTTTCGTGAGCTCAAGAACTATCGACTGGACAGTGGTACTGGCGAAACTGTTCCGTGCATTCTCCGGGCGCCACGCCGACCGATCCAGTCGGGCGCCATTCTTGAACGCGTCATTGACGGTTGCGAGCTGGTCCAGATCGATGTAGAAGGGATCGGTGATTCGCCCGGCCCAGAGCCGGACCGTGTCGTTGCCCGCCGGGTCGCCAGTACGGCCCTTGACGAGAAGTGTGCCGATCGCCGTGTCGTCACGCGCCTCTGCGCCGCTGAGGGCGTGGAGCGTGAGAGTCTGCTGCCCCTGGGAGTCCGGTTCGCCGAAGGCCGCCCGGTAGGTCAACTCTTCGATGTCGCCGCCGGCGAAATGAATCTTGAACTCGTACCGGGCTGCCGCGTGGAAGCCGTACTTGATGTCCGTTCGCGTTATCGAGCTGTTGACGTCCATGACGAGCACGGTCCCGCGTTCGCCGTTGAAGACGTATAGATCATCGATATAGAGCTGGCCACTCTGCGCCGCGAGCGGAGTGTCAAGGTGATGCGACATCAACCATCTCCTCAGCGGATACCTCGGACGAACCCGATGGTACGCCGCAACGGGAGGCTTTGCGGCAATATCAGCCAGTTCGCGTGCGGCGCGTCGGTGGGCACGTCACAGCGCGCCCAGCCGGTCTCATCAACGCGGCAACGATCCAGGGCAGCGCCGGCCGGACGTCGCCAGCGAGGTGGAGTAACGCGGCCACACCGGTAAGTGCTAACGCACCGACGAACGTCGACATGAACGGCGGGTTGAGAATTGCCCGGTCGATGGATTGGAGCGCCGTGACGAACGTCCGGTCGTCGGTCCGGCGCAGGCCCGGCATGACCGTGTGGCTGTAGCGACCGGACACACCTGCCATCAGGCAAGTGGTCATGGTGGCCGCGATCAGGACGGCTTCGCGGAGGACAGCAGACCCGGCGTACCTTCCCGGATACATGCTGGCGGGATGGCCCCAGCGTAGAACGTGTTGTTCCGGGCTGGCGATTGAGCCGCGCCGGCGGCAAGGACCGGCCCGGGCCATGGCACACCAATGCTTTGCATTGACTTTTGTGACGACTCAACGGATTCCCGACGCCACGGCACCTGATAGTCAAGTATTTGCCATTGTGGAGTGATTTCTTTCGTTCAGGGACGGGCCTATGGCCCCGTGACTGATTCTTGGCGCAAGTCGGTCTCGCCCGGGTTATATTGACCAGAGCCGACGCACAATGGCGTTGGCGGCGCTCTTGTCGGGCGGCCGAGGATCTGGCCCGCTCGGTGAGTCCGTTATCTCGACGACCGTAGGAGAACCCATGCGACGACGTTGGATCGGGCTGCTCGCGGCATCCGCGGGCGTGATGTTGCTGATGGTGCCATTCACCGCGTACGCGGCTACCGCCGAAACCGAGGTCACGGTTGGCAGTACCGACACGATTTTCAGCCAGAACAAGCAGAACGAGCCAGCGATCACCGTCGACCCGGTACACCCGTCGGTGCTGGTGGCTGGGGCGAACGACAACATCGACATGGAGGCCTGCAACGCGGGCGACCCGACCACGTGCCCATTCACCCCGGGCGTCGGGGTGTCGGGTGTGCAGTTCTCGCTGAACGGCGGCACAACGTGGGTGCAGCCCACCTACACCGGTTACTCGGCGAGGGGTTGTCTCGGTCCGGCAGCGTGCGTACCCGACCCGGCCGGCCCGATCGGAACCCTGCCGTGGTACTTCGAGAACAACATCGTGTCCAACGGCGACCCGATCGTCGCCTTCGGGCCCAAGCCCGACGGCAACGGCGACTTCTCCTGGTCCAATGGGTCGCGGCTCTACTACGCCAACATCGCGACCAACTTCCCCGGCCAGGAGGGCTTCAACGGCGCGGCGGCGATCGCCGTTTCCCGCACCGACGACGCCGCCACCGCGGCCGCGGGCGGGCCGGCCGGCAAGAACGCGTGGATGCCGCCGGTGATCGTGACTAAGCAGAACTCCGCGCTGTTTAGTGACAAGGAACAGATGTGGGCCGACAACGCGGCGACGAGCCCGTACTTCGGCAACGTCTACGTATGCAACGTCGGGTTCCGCAGCAACGGTAACGGCGGCGCACCCGAGCCGGTCCTCCTGGCGCGGTCCACCGACGGCGGGGACACCTGGGACACCCGTCAGCTGACCCCGGCGACCAACAACAACCAGACCGGCGGGCGGCAGGGCTGCCAGATCGCGACCGACAGCAGCGGCGTTGTGTACGCGATCTGGAGTGGCACGGACATCCAGGCCAACAGTGACGTGATCTACCAGGCCCGCTCGTTCGACGGCGGGAACAACTTCGAGAAGCCCGAGGTCATCGCGCTGACCGGCAGCATCGGCCAGTTCGACCCGGTCCAGGGACGCTTCACGATTGACGGTGCCGCGGGCGTACGCACGAACACGTTCGCGACCATCAGCATCGCCAACGGCACGCCGACTGGGGCGAACGCGACCAACCAGATCGTGGTCAGCTGGTCCGACGCGAGCGCCGGTCTGAACAACGAACAGGCGTTTGTCATCTCGTCGACGAACGGCGGCGTTTCGTACACCGCCAAAGCCTCGGTCTCGGAGGCCGGAGACAGGGCCAACCAACCCGCGGCCGCGATCTCCCCGGACGGCGGCGACGTCTACCTGGTTTACAACGCCTACCTCGACCCGTGGCGGACCAGCACCGCCGACCAGCGGCGGGTGCTCGGCGTGGTGCGGCACGCGGACGTGACCGGCGGTGTCGTCGGCGGCTTTGCCACGGTGCACCGCGGCGCCGTGGGCGACTCGCGCGGATCGAGCGCCAACGCGCTGACGGCGGGCTTCATCGGTGACTACAACCAGGTGATCGCCACCAACGACAACGGATTCGCAATTTGGAACGACGCGCGAGACGCGACGGTCTGCGCGGCTATGAATGCGTTCCGGCAATCCCTGATCGTCGGCGTGCCGATCGCTCGACCGGCGCCTCAGGTGGACTGCCCGGCATCCGGCGGCACGATGTTCGGCAACACGAGCCACTTCGCCGGCGCCTACAGCGACCCTTCATGACGGACTGTTGAGAGATTCAGGGGCTCGCAGGCTCCGGTCTGCGAGCCCCGGCCCCAGGCGGGCGCCCAACCATCGGCCGAGCCCGATCGCGGGCGTCACCATCATTCCACCGCAGAACGAGTTGCCACAGCTGGCGCCCGCGCCGAGCACCTCGCCGACGGCGAACAGTCCCGGTACGACCGAGCCGTCGGTACGGCGTACGGCGAGGTCGGCGTCGACATCGACGCCGGCGAAGCTGATCAGCGTGATGCCGTGGTTTTCCAGCGCGAAGTATGGCGGTTCCGCGATCGGCGCCGGCCGGTGCTGCCGGCCGGTCGGATCCGGCCGGCCGTCGGTCAGCGCGGCGTTGTAGTCCCGTACCGTGCCCAGCAGGCCGGTCGGGTCGATGCCGGCGAGCCGGGCGAGTGACTCCAGGTCGTCGGCGGTGTGCACGCCGGCCCGCCGGCCGGCCCGGGCGGCCAGGTCAGCCGGACTCCAGCCGAGGACCATGGGCACCGACTCGCGGCGCGCCCGGTCGTCAAAGACGGTCCAGAACGTCATATCGGGTACGGCGACGAGCGCGCGCTCCTTCTGGTCGATGCTCGGCTCGTCCTCGGCGACGAACCGCCGGCCCGCGCGGTCGACGTACACCTCCCACGGCGGTCGCTCGGTCGCGATGAGCAGTGGCCGGTCGCTCCATTGCGCCCGGGTGGGCGTCGTGGGGTGCGGTAGGCCGCCGAAGGTCGGCAGGTATGTCCCGCGGCCGGCCACCGCCCCCCCGACGGTGCGGGCCAGTAGCAGGCCGTCGCCGGTCGAGGTCGGGTGGGCGGCGCTGACCAGTGGCACGCCCTCGATCTCGGCGAAGACGTCCGGGTCGGCGGCAAAGCCCCCGGTGGCCAGGACGACCGCGCCCGCGTCGACATCCTGGTCACCGTCGCGGCTCCACACGGTGACGCCCACGACTCGCCCCTCGCCGTCCGAACGCAGCCCGGTGACCGGCGTCGCCGTCCGCAGCTCAACGTCCCCGCGTGCCACGGCGTCGCGGAGGAGCGGCTCCAGGACGTGGAGAATCGACAGCCCTCCATCGCGTCCGTAGTAGGTCCGGGGCGCCGAGTACGGCTCGTGGCCGTAGACCAGCCGCGGGGTCTCCGGCGCGAAGTCGAACCCGAGATCGTCCAGCCAGTCCACGGTCACCGGGGCCAGCTCGACCGCGCGCCGCACCAGGTCGTCGCGGGCGGAGCCGTGGCTGATCCGGCGTACGTCGGCGAGGTGCAGGTCCGAATCGTCCTGGATGGACTGTGCGGCCTGCCGCCGGGTGCCGGCGGCCGACAGGTGACCGCCGCTGGTGTGCAGGGTGCCACCGACCCGGCCGTCCTTCTCCAGCAGGAGAACCCGCGCGCCGGCCGTCGCCGCCTCCAGTGCGCAGGGGATGCCTGCGGTCCCCGCACCGACGACGACGACGTCGTAGCGCCGCCGGTCAGTCATCGTTGGTCCTCCCGCTGTCCGGTGGGCGTACGTCGACCACGACCTTGCCGATGCTGCGGCCGCTGACCAGGTGGTCGACGGCGTCGAGCAGCGACTCGACGCCGCGGAACGTGGTCGGGTCGAGCGCGACCTGAAGGCGGCCCTCGGCATGCAGCCGCAACAGCCGGTCGAAAGCCGGCCGGTGGTCCTCGGCGAAGAACGCGTTCTGGAACGCGCGTACGCTCGCCGCCTTCCAGTAGAGGTCCGCGTAGACGCGCGGGCGGTGCACCGGTTCGGGGCGGCCCGGACCGAGGTCGGCCGCGTAGCCGACGACCACCAGCCGGCCGCCGACGCCCAGCTGCCCGAGGACGGTGTCGACGAGCCGGCCGCCGACGCTGTCCACCGCGAGGTCGACACCGTGCGGGTAGTCGCGCGCGAGTACCTCGGCGAGGTCCTCGGCGGTGCGGTCGACCGGACGGTCGCAGCCCAGCGAGCGGAGCAGCTCGACCTTCTCCGGGCCCGAGCAGACGCCGATGACGTGGTTGCCGGCGAGCCGGGCCAGTTGCACCAGGAACTGGCCCAGGCCCCCGGCCGCCGCGGTCACCAGCACCACCTCGTCGCGGCCGAGCTGTCCGGTGCGCTCCAGCGCGAGCAATGCCGAGACGGCGGAGGTGCGCAGCGCGACGTACTCCGGGGCGGCCCGCGGCACCGGCAGCGCATCGGCGGCGTCGGTGACGAGCCATTGGCGGTAGCCGGTGCCGAAACGCGAGGTCGCCACCGCGTCACCGGGGCGTAGTCCGGTCACGCCGGCGCCCACCTCGACGACCCTACCGACCGCCTCGACCCCGAGGTCGCAGGGCGGCGCGATGCTCCGGTAGGGCAGTTCGCCGCGTGCCACGACCTCGTCGAACAACCCGTTGACCCCCAGGTGGTCGTGCCGGATGAGCACCTGCCCGCGGCCCGGTGGAGCGACCGGTTCCTGCACCACCCCTGCGCATTGGCGCAGCGATGCGCCGAAGCGGTGCAGGCGCAGCACCCGGTTGACCCGGTTCACGCCGTACCGCCCCGGGTCGCGACCTCGACGAGGACCTTGCCGACGTTCGCGCCGCGCATGAGCCGGTCGAATGCCGCGGGCGCCGCCGCCAGGCCGGTGTGGCGTTCCTCCAGCAGGCGCATCCGGCCGTCGTGCAGCAGCTTCCCGATCCGCGCGGTGAACCGTTGCCGGAGGTCTTCGTGGTCGTAGACGACGAGCCCGTGCACCGTCGCGCGCCGGCCGATGAGCGGGCCGGCCGGTAACGTCGAGGGTGGCCCGTCGTTGTACTGGTCCATCAGGCCGCACAGCACGACCCGGGCGCCGCGGGCAAGCTGCGCGACGACGCCACGCAGCACGTCACCGCCGGCATTGTCCAGGTACGCGTCGACGCCGTCGGGGCACGCCGCGCGCAGCAGATCCGTCCAGTCCGGCGCCAGCCGGTCCACCGCCGCCGCGTACCCGAAGTGCTGGGTGGCCAGCCGCGCCTTTTCCGGGCCGCCGACGACGGCCACCGCCCGGCAGCCGGCGAGCCGGGCGAGCTGGCCCGCGGTCGAGCCGACCGGGCCCGTCGCGGCGGAGACGACCACCGTGTCCCCGGGGGTCAGCGCCATCAGCCGGGTCACCGCGGCGTACGCCGCCAGGCCGGGCATGCCGAGCACGCCCAGGGCCGCGCTCGGCGGTACGCCCTCGGGCACGGTGATCGGTTGGGCGCCGGCCGCGTCGACGACCGCCCACTCCTGCCATCCGGTCTCGACCTCGACCAGGTTCCCGGCGGCGTGGCCAGCCGACGGCACGACGACCTCCGCGACCGAACGGCCGGGCACCAGCCCCCCGACCGGCACGGCGGGTGAGCCGAGATGGCGTCCCACGAGCGCGCCGCGCAGGTACGGGTCGACCGACAGATCCAGCACCCGTACCAGCAGCTGACCCTCGCCCACGTCGTCCGGACCCGGTGCCGCCCCGGTCGCCAGCCGCAGGTCGTCCTCGGCGACGGCGCCATGCGGGACGCGGGCCAGCACTACCCGTTGCTGCCGCACGTCGGCTCAGGCTTTGGTCTCGTTGATGAGCGTCCGCCGTACGCAGACCCCGTGCTCAAGCCACTGCCAGACGCGGGAGCGGTGCCGACCGTCGGGCGACAGCACGATGAGCTCGAAGAGCCGCTGGTCGACGCCGGGGTCGGCGGACTTGTAGGTCCAGGTGAGGTAGCTGGCGTTCTCGTCCAGCCCCCAGGTCACGCCGCGCATCCGCTCGGTGTCGAAGGTCATCCGGCCGAAGCCGTCGTACCGGCCGGGGAACTCGTGGACCTCCACCCGCCCGTCCGGCCAGGTGTAGCGGTTGACCTGGTGGTAGTCGTCCTCGCTGCCGGTCGGGAACCGGCAGGTGAGGTGCGACCGGTGCTGGTCGATGACCGTGCCCGTCGCGTCGACGTGCGTGTACACGCCCTCCCACTCGCCCTCGTGCCGGGCGAGCAGCGGCATTCCCTCCCTGATTCCCACGTCTCTCCCTGGTTCGGTCCGATGGCGGTCGGGTGCTCTCAGCCGGCGCCCGCGGCGTACCACCACGGATCGAAATCCGTGCGGTCGTTGACGAGGAATGCCTGGCGACGCAGGAAGCGCCGCAGCGAGGCCGGTCCCATGCGGGACCCGCCCAGCCCGCTCGCCTTGACGGAGTGCTTCTCCCCGTCCCGGACGATCGCGGTCAGGGCGGCGTCGTTGATGCTTATCGCGCCCGCCTCGAGCCGGTGGGCGACGGCGAGCGCCTCGTCAACCGTGCCGGCCAGTACGGCGGCCGACAGCCCGTACGGTGTGTCGTTGGCCAGGCATACCGCCTCGTCGAGGTCGGCGAACGGCATGACCGGCAGCACGGGCCCGAAGGTCTCCTCGGTCATCACCAGCATGGAATGGTCGACACCGGTCAGTACGGTCGGCAGGCACCACCAGCCGCCGCCGTGTCGCCGCAGCTCTCCGCCGCACCGTACGACGGCCCCTTTCGCGGTGGCGTCGTCGAGGTGCCGCCGGATGACCTCCGCCTGCTCGACGTCGATGAGTGGGCCGAGCTGCCCGTCCTCGGGGCGGGGCCAGGCCAGCCGCAGCCGCTGCGCCTTCGCGACCAGAAGCTCGACGAAGGCGTCGTGCACGCTCCGCTCGACGTACACGCGCTCGATCGACAGGCAGGACTGGCCGGCGTTGGCGGTACCGCCCCACAGCACCGCCGAGCTGGCCCGGTCGAGGTCGGCACCGGCAAGTACCACCGCGGGGTCCTTGCCGCCGAGTTCGAGGAACGCCGGTACGAACGCGCGGGCGGCGGCCTCGCCGACCAGCCGCCCGGTCGGCACGCTGCCGGTGAAGCAGACGGCGTCGACGAGGCCGACCAGCGCCGCGCCGGTGTCACCGTCGCCCTCGATGACGGCGAGCACGTCGGCCAGCTCAGGTACGGCGCCGACCGTACGCATCAACGGCGCGACGAAGCGCGGGGTGACCTCGCTCGGCTTGACCAGGACGGCACAGCCCGCGGCGAGCGCGGGAATCGCGTCGATGAGACCGAGCAGCAGCGGGAAGTTCCACGGGCTGAGCACGCCGACCAGCGGGTACGGCCGGTTGGCCTGGCGTACCCGTACCCACGGCACCGCCGAGGGGTGCTCCGCCTCGTCGGCGAGCAGCGGCGGAGCCTCGTCGGCCCAGCGCCGGGCCGCCGCGACGACCTGCTGCTGCTCCATGCGCGACTCGGTCAGCCGCCCGGTGTCGCGGACCACCGCGGCCAGCAGGTCATCGGCCGCAGCCAGTTCATCGGCCCACCGGCGCAGGACGGCGG
>JAEHDK010000358.1 GCA_016880465.1 Micromonosporaceae bacterium | reverse complement strand
CTGTACTTTCTGGCCACGCCGGCGGTCGTCCTCATCGGCACCGCGGCGGCGCTGGCCACCGGCAACTGGCGGACCCAGCTGAATGTCGGTCCGCACGGCTTCTCCGAAGTGCTGTACGCGTTCACCTCCGCGGCGAACAACAACGGCTCGGCGTTCGCCGGCATCACCGTCAACACGCCGTGGTGGGACACCGCACTCGGGCTGGCGATGCTGCTCGGCCGGTTCGTACCCATGGTGTTCGTGCTCGGCCTGGCCGGCGCTCTGGCCCGGCAGAAACCCGTACCGGAGTCGGCCGGCACGCTGCCGACCCACCGGCCGCTGTTCGTCGGCATGGTCGTCGGCGTCCTGGTGATCCTGGTCGCGCTCACGTTCCTGCCGGCGCTGGCGCTCGGCCCGCTGGCCGAGGGTCTGTAGGTGAGGAACCGATGACGAGCATGTCCGTGCAGCAACCCCGCCGGATCGGCGGTGGCCTACTCGATCCGAAGCAGCTGTGGCGGTCCACCCCGGACGCGCTGCGCAAGCTGAACCCGGCGACGCTGTGGCGCAACCCGGTCATGTTCATCGTCGAGGTCGGTGCGGCGTTCACGACCGTGCTCGCGATCGTCGATCCGACGGTGTTCGGCTGGCTCATCACGGTCTGGCTGTGGCTGACCGTGGTCTTCGCCAACCTCGCCGAGGCGGTGGCCGAGGGCCGCGGTAAGGCGCAGGCCGAGACGCTGCGTCGGGCCAAGCAGGGTACGGTCGCCCGGCGGCTGCACGGCTGGACCGAGGGCGCCGACCCGGCGGCGTACGGCGAGGAGTCGGTGCCGGCCACGGAGCTGCGGCAGGGCGACATCGTCGTGGTAGAGGCCGGCGAGACGATCCCCGGCGACGGTGACATCGTCGAGGGCATCGCCAGCGTCGACGAGTCGGCCATCACCGGCGAGTCGGCACCGGTCATCCGCGAGTCCGGCGGCGACCGCAGCGCGGTCACCGGCGGCACCCGGGTACTGTCTGACCGGATCGTCGTACGCATCACCCGGCGGCCGGGGGAGAGCTTCATCGACCGGATGATCGCGCTCGTCGAGGGCGCCAACCGGCAGAAGACGCCGAACGAGATCGCGCTCAACATCCTGCTCGCCGCGCTGACGATCATCTTCCTGCTCGCCGTGGTCACGCTGCAGCCCATGGCGATGTACGCCAAGGCGTACCAGGCGGCGGCGCCGGACACCGCCGCGCTGAACCAGGACGGTGTCACGGGCATCGTGCTCGTCGCGCTCCTGGTCTGCCTGATCCCGACCACGATCGGGGCGCTGCTGAGCGCCATCGGCATCGCCGGCATGGATCGGCTGGTCCAGCGCAACGTGCTCGCGACCAGCGGGCGTGCGGTGGAGGCGGCCGGGGACGTCAATACGCTGCTGCTCGACAAGACCGGCACAATCACCCTCGGCAACCGCCAGGCGACCGAGTTCCTACCGATCGCGGGCATCCCTGCCGCTGAGTTGGCGGATGCCGCCCAGTTGTCCAGCCTCGCCGACGATACCCCGGAGGGCCGGTCGATCGTCGTCCTCGCGAAGAACCTCTACCAGCTGCGGGCGCGCGAAGAGGGCGTCATGCCGCAGGCGTCGTTCGTGCCGTTCAGCGCGCAGACCCGGATGTCCGGCGTGGACATCGCCGAGAACGGCACGACGCGCCGGATCCGCAAGGGTGCCGCGTCGGCGGTACTGCGCTGGGTGCGGGACAACGGCGGTCGCGCAGCCGACGACGTAGGTTCCACTGTGGACGGAATCAGCTCGACCGGCGGTACGCCGCTGGTCGTGGCCGAGCAGCTGGAAGGGCAGCCGGCCCGCGCGCTCGGTGTCATCCACCTCAAGGACGTCGTCAAGCGGGGCATGCGGCAGCGGTTTGACGAGATGCGCCGGATGGGCATCCGGACCGTGATGATCACCGGGGACAACCCGTTGACCGCCAAGGCGATCGCCGACGAGGCCGGCGTGGACGACTTCCTCGCCGAGGCCGAACCGGAGCACAAGCTGGCTCTCATCCGCCGGGAGCAGGAGGGCGGCCGGTTGGTCGCGATGACCGGCGACGGTACGAACGACGCGCCCGCGCTCGCCCAGGCCGACGTCGGGGTCGCGATGAACACCGGTACGACGGCCGCCAAAGAGGCCGGCAACATGGTCGACCTCGACTCGGACCCCACCAAGTTGATCCAGATCGTGGAGATCGGCAAGCAACTGCTCATCACCCGCGGCGCGCTGACGACGTTCTCCATCGCCAACGACATCGCGAAGTACTTCGCGATCATCCCGGCGATGTTCGGCGACGTGTACCCGCGCCTCGACCGGTTGAACGTCATGCGGCTCGAATCGCCGACCTCGGCGATCCTGTCGGCCGTCATCTTCAACGCGCTCGTCATCATCGCGTTGATCCCGCTGGCCCTACGCGGCGTGCGGTACCGGCCGGGTGGCGCGGCCAGCCTGCTGACCCGCAACCTGTGGATCTACGGCCTGGGTGGGATCATCGCGCCGTTCATCGGTATCAAGATCCTCGACCTCGTCGTCCGGTTCATCCCCGGAATCAGCGGGTGACCGTGATGCGCCTTCCGGTGTGGCTCACCCAGCACCTGGCGGCGGTACGCGCCGTCCTGATCCTCACCGTCCTGTGTGGATTGATCTACCCGTTCCTGCTGCTCGGCATCGCCCAGTTGCCCGGGCTCAACGGGCACGCCGACGGCTCGCTGGTGGACGGCGGGGCCGGCCGGCGGGTCGGCAGCCGGCTCATCGGGCAGGCGTTCATCGACGCCGACGGCAACCCGGTCCCGCGGTACTTCCAGAGCCGGCCCTCCGCGGCGGGCGACGGGTACGACCCGACGTCGACCGCGGCCAGCAATCTCGGCCCGGACAGCGTGGTCGACAGGCCGGACGAACCGAGCCTGCTCACCCGGGTGTGCACCCGCAGCAAGGACGTCGGCGCGCTGGAGGGGGTCGACGGCGGCCGGCAGTACTGCACGGCCGACGGGGTGGGCGCGGTGCTCGGCGTGTTCCACCGGGACGGTCTCACCGGCCCGGTCATCCGGGCGGTCAGCCTCAACCAGGCCTGCCCCGCCGCGCCGTTCCTCGCGGCGTACCAGGGCGTGCCGGTCGAGTGCGCCGCACCCGGGGCGGACTACGCAGCGGCCGTCGTGACCCCGGTCCGCGGGGATGCCGCGGACCGGCCGGCGGTGCCCGCCGATGCCGTCACCGCCAGCGGCAGCGGTCTGGACCCGCACATCAGCATCGCGTACGCCCGGCTGCAGGCGCCGCGGGTGGCCCGCGAACGCCGCACCGACCTGGCCACGATCCAGCGGCTCATCGACGAGCACACCACCGGCCGGGCGCTCGGGTTCATGGGCGAGCCGGGGGTCAACGTACTGGTCCTGAACCTGGCGCTCGACCGGCAGCTGCCGGGCTAGCGGACACTGGTTCCCATGGCGCGCGGCCAGCTGCGGATCTACCTCGGGGCGGCGCCCGGAGTGGGGAAGACGTTCGCCATGCTCCAGGAGGCGCACCGGCGCAAGGGCCGCGGTACCGACGTCGTGGTCGGCTTCATCGAGAGCCACGGCCGGCAGCCCGTCGAGGAGCTGATCGGCGCGCTGGAGGTCATCCCGCGAAAGACGATCAGCTACCGAGGTACGACCTTCACCGAGATGGACACCGACGCGATCCTGGCCCGCCGGCCGCAGGTCGTGCTCGTGGACGAGCTGGCCCACACGAACGTACCCGGATCCCCCACCGCCAAGCGGTGGCAGGACGTCCAGCGGCTCGTCGACGCCGGCATCACCGTACTGTCCACAGTGAACATCCAGCACCTCGAGTCGCTCAACGACGTCGTCGAGCAGATCACCGGCGTACCGCAGCGGGAGACCGTACCGGACGAGGTCGTCCGCCGTGCCGACCAGGTGCAGCTCGTCGACATGACGCCGGAGGCGCTGCGCCGGCGGATGGCGCACGGCAACATCTACCCGGCCCAGCGGATCGATGCCGCGCTGGGCGCGTACTTCCGGGTCGGCAACCTCACCGCGCTGCGCGAGCTGGCCCTGCTCT
>JAEHDK010000357.1 GCA_016880465.1 Micromonosporaceae bacterium | reverse complement strand
GAGGGGCCGGCGGCGGGCACGCTCGCGCGGCCGGCGACCCGGCCCGGCTGGGCGGCGTCGCGGCTCGGCGGAGTGGAGGTCGACATGTCCCCAGGGTACGTAGCCCGGGGCAACCGGCCAGGCAGCCGCGGCGGGACGGCACGATCCCGGGACCTCCGGCCCGGTCCCGGTGGACCGGCTCAGCGGAGCCGGGCGGCGAAGTACTCGATCGTCCGGCGCAGCCCCTCGGCGGGCGGTACCGTCGGCTCGTAGCCCAGCCTGGTGCGGGCCAGGGTGAGGTCGGGCCGGCGCCGCTCGGGATCGTCGAGCGGCCGGTCGAGGTACGTGATGGGCGACGCGCTGCCGGTCAGCTGGACGATCAGCTCGGCCAGCTCGCGCATGGTCACCTCGTGCTCGGTACCCACGTTGATGGGGCCGACCTCGGTGGACTGGAGCAGCAGGACGATGCCCCGGGCCAGGTCCTCGACGAAGCAGATCGACCGGGTCTGCCCGCCCGTGCCGTGCACCGTGACGGGCTCGCCGCGGAGTGCCTGGGTGATGAACGTGGGGATCGCCCGGCCGTCGTCCGGTCGCATGCGGGGGCCGTACGTGTTGAAAATCCGGACGATCCCCACGTCGAGCTCGTGGAACCGGTGGTACGCCATCGTGGCCGACTCGGCGAACCGCTTGCTCTCGTCGTAGACGCTGCGGACGCCGATCGGGTTCACGTTGCCCCAGTAGGACTCGGGCTGCGGGTGGACCAGCGGGTCGCCGTACGCCTCGGACGTCGAGGCCAGCACGAACCGGGCCCGGTCGGCGACCGCGCGGTCCAGCAGGTGCAGGGTGGCGAGCGAGCCCACCCGCAGGATCTCGATCGGCATGGTCGCAAAGTCGGTGGGGCTCGCCGGGGACGCCAGGTGCATGATCGCGTCGAACCTGTCGGCGATCGCCGGGTGGTGGCCGGGCAGGCCGTCGGAGACGTCCGCCTCGACGACCGTCAGCCGGGGCTCGTCGGCAAGGTGGGTGAGGTTGTCCTTGCTGCCGGTGCTGAAGTTGTCGAGCGTCACGACGGTGCAGCCGGCCGCGAGCAGCAGGTCGACGACGTGGGAACCGACGAGACCGGCGCCGCCGGTCACCAGGATGCGATGCCCTGCGCCGTACCGTTGCTCGACCGCCGTCATGCCGCCAACCCTACCGGCCGCCCCGGTCGATACCGCCGCCGCGTACTCCCCGGTGCCACGGCGCCCCGCGCCGCTCACCGGTCGGTGAGACCGTGGTACCGGCCGCGATAGTGCAGCAACGGATCGGGGTCCGCCGCGCCGATCTCGACGTGCGCGATCGTCGCCTCGACGAGCAGCCCGAAGCCGAGCGGTCGCGCATCGACGAGCCGGCAGCCGGCCCACGTACCGAGGTCCGCCAGCACCGGCCCGTACCCGGTCTCCCGCCACTGCGCGCCGCGGAACGGGCCGCCGGGCGCGGGCAGCAGACCGGCGAACCGGTCCGCGACCTGTCGGTGCGGCGTACCCAGCGGGGCGACCGCGAAGACGCCGGCCGCCTGCACGGCGGGCCACAGTGCCGACTCCTCGTCCACGAGCCCGAGCAGCCGCGCCGGCTCGCCATCCACCACGAGAACCGACGAGACCGTCAGGCCCGCCGGACCCGGCGCGGTCCACAGCGTCACGGCCGCCGGCAACCGCCCGCGCAGCCGGCGTACCGGGGACCGGGCGTTCTCCGGTGTCGCGAACGGGTCGGTGCCGTGGATCGTCACCCGGATATCTTCGCGCTACCGCTCGGGGCTCACCGCGGCGAGCAGCTCGGGCGCCCGGCGGTCGAGCCGGTCCGCCGCGATCTCGATGCCGAGTGCCGCAAGGACGGCCCCGTACGCCGCCCCGATCGGCAGCATGACCCAGCTCCAGGCGCCGGTCAGCAGCGCGGCGCCGATGAGCACCGGCAGCGCCGCCAGCACGGCGCCGACCATCGCCACGAGGGCGAACAGGCTCTTCGTCATTCCGGTCCCGGTCTTGACCGCAAACGGGTTCGACGTCTCGGGCAGCGAGTACGCGGCGAGCACCGACACGATGACGTTCACCGCCAGGCCGGTGCCGTACACCGCCAGCAGGGCACCCAGCGTCACGGCCAGCTGGCCCGGGTGGCGGCTCAGCACGCCGACGATCACCGCGATGACGACCAGGATCGGTACGACGTACAGCGAGTACCCGACCGCCCGGGCGCGCAGCTCGAGACGGCCCGGCACGCCCACGATCACGTGGCTGGCGTACGCCGAGCCGTCGAAACCGAACTGGTTGGCCAGCATGACGGCCGCCAGCGAGCCGACGAGCGCGATCGCGAAGGTCGGCGGCCCGGGCGACCGGGTGCCGGCGCTGCCGAAGCTCGTCGCGCCGAGCGTGCCCAGCACCGGTAGGAACACGCCGATCGCGGTAAGCGTGATCAGGTTCGCCCGGCGCCGGGCATCCCGCCACCAGTACCGCGCCTCGCGGGCGATGAGCGCGCCGTACGCGGTGCGCGGCAGCCAGCCGATGATCCGGGGGTACAGCTGGGCGGTCGGCCCACCGGCGACACGGCCGGACCGGACCGGGCCGCTGCCGGACGCGGCGCCCAGCATGGCCGACGGGAGAGTCCGGGACCACCACCACAGCAGCAGGACCACGGCGACCGCGGTGAGGACGAGCCGGCCCGCGGCCGCGAGCCACCGGCCCTCGGCGACATCCATGCCGACGAGGTACGGCGCGGCGAGCGGAGTCCAGCCGAGCACCTGCGCCGGCCGGACCAACCGGTCGACGCCGGTGCTCTGGAGCGCGGTGACGATGCCAATCTGCAGCGGGCCCAGCAGGGCGGCCAGCAGCGCCAGCACGACGGCGGCGAGATCCCGGGTCCGCCGGGCCCGCAGCAGCGACGCGAACGCGCTGGTCAGCGAGCGGCTGAGCGCGACGCAGAGCACCAGCGCGAGCCCGCTGCCGCCGAGCTGCACCACGGCCGCCACAACGCCGCCCCGCGCGGCCGCGCCGACCACCAGCCCGGCCGTGGCGACCAGGGTGGCGAGCGCCGGTACGCCCAGCAGCGCCGCCACGAGCAGGCCGCCGATGAGGGTACGCCGGGGCAGCGGCAGCAGCGCGAACCTGGCCGGGTCGAGGGTCTCGTCCACCCCGGCCCAGACCAACGGGATGAACAGCCAGCCGAGCACCACCGTCGCGCCGCCGAAGGCGGGAATCAGCAACGTGAAGGCGGGTCCCCGGTCGACCCCGGTGAGCGCGAAGACGATGCCGCCGACGACGGCGAACCAGCCGCCGGCGACGCAGCCCATCACGAACCCGGCGATCCGCCAGCCCTTGCCGCGCAGGCTGTTGGCCAGGAACCGCAGCTTGAGCCGGGCGAACAGCCCGAGCGTCAGAGCCACGACAGCTCCTGGCCGGTGGCCGTACGCCCGCCCACCACCTCGACGAAGACGTCCTCGAGATCGCGGCCGCCGCGTACCTGGTCCAGCGTGCCGACCGTCTTGATCGCGCCCTCGGCGAGGATCGCCACGTGGCTGCACAGCCGCTCGACGACCTCCATCACGTGGCTGGCGAAGACCACCGTGCCGCCGCCGCTCACGTACCGCGCCAGGATGTCCCGGATCAACGAGCCAGACACCGGGTCCACCGCCTCGAACGGCTCGTCCAGGACGAGCAGCCGCGGCGCGTGCAGCAACGCACAGGCGAGGCCGATCTTCTTCCGCATGCCCGCGGAGTAGTCGATGACGAGCGTACGGCCGGCGTCGCCGAGCGCCAGGACGTCCAGCAGCTCCCGCGCCCGCCGGTCGACCACGGCCGGATCCATGCCGCGCAGCAGTCCGGTGTACGCCAGCAGCTCGGCGCCGCTCAGCCGGTCGAAGAGGCGTACGCCGTCCGGCAGCACGCCGAGCCGGCGCTTCGCCTCGACCGGGTCCGACCAGACGTCGTGGCCGAGCACGACGGCCCGCCCGGCATCCGGGCGGAGCAGCCCGACCGACATCGACAGCGTCGTGGTCTTGCCGGCGCCGTTCGGGCCGAGAAGCCCGAAGAACGAGCCGGCCGGTACCTCGAGATCGATGCCGGCCACCGCCAGCTTGGCGTCGAACCGCTTGACCAGCCCGCGGAGCGCGAGCGCCGGTACCGCTTCAGCCGTCACGACTTGACCGTAGCCGACGCGATCAGCCAGGTCGGACAGCAAATTCCGCAACGCTACCGGCGGCCGCGTCGATGGCTGTACCTGGCCCACGATCATGCGGCTGGGGGCCGCGCCCGGCGCGGCCCCCAGCAAAGTCGACCTCAGTGGCCGCTCAATGCGCTCCGGCACCGGTGAGCGCCCGCACTTCGAGCTCGGCATACTTTTCCGCGCAAGCCCGGTCGCGGGACAGGACCGTGCCTGCGACCAGGAACGCGACGTTGAGGTCCTTGGCCAGGATGCCGAGGACGATCGAGATCGCACCAATGATCAACGCGGCGACCCGGGCCACCACGACCTCCTGGCGTTCCGAGGTCGCGCCCTTGCGCACCACGTTGGCGTAGAAGTCGTGCGACATCGAGGACGAGGACGTCAGCGTCAACCCGGCGACGACGGCGAGGATGGTGGCGAAGGCCACCGCCGCGATCACCGCGAGGAATGTCGCGCCCCCCACGTCCCCACCGAAGTACCTCGCAGAAGTCCGGCAGGGTGAACGCGCCCGACCGGCGCAGCGGTGCGGCGACGAACAGCAGCAAGGCGAGGTAGCCGGCGGCGAACCCGACCGGGTACCAGAGCACGTCGACGCCATGCTTGAGGACCAGGCCGGCAACGCCCAGGAACGACGCGGCGGACAGGTACTCTCCACTGATCGCGGCCGCGTTCCAGGTCGGGCTGACCATCCGGGACGCGACCAGGAAGTCCGACGTGCTCCGGGCGAGTCTCAGCCCGTACGCGCCGATCACAACGGTGGCGAGCGTGACGACGACGATCGCCGGTAGCGTGTACGGGCTCATCGCTCGGGGCGCTGGACGACCGCGGTGAAGTCGGCCTCGTTGCGCTCGGCCAGGTGCACATAGGCCCAGCCGGCACCGGCGAGGAACGGATAGGCGAGCACGCCGAGCCCGATGCCGACCACGAGCGCGAGCCGTACGGCGAGCGCAAGCTGGGCGCGCACCAGCCCCCGCACCAGCGCGTCTCCGACCCGGGTCTGTTCGGCGAGCTCCACCCGGGTCCGATCGTGGTGCCCGGTACCCCCGCCCCGGGCCGCCTCCGCGAGCACGGCCCGTATCCGCTGTGCGGGCGGCCGGGTCGGCTCGGGCCGCGGGGGCATGTCCGGCGGTCTTACGGCTGACCGGGGTTTGTCAAGAGCTGGACCGTCGGGCAGTCGGCGACCACGGACTCGGCGGCGATCTGCTGGCGGGCCAACAGTCGGGCCACGTTGAAGCCGCGCCAGTCGTCCGGATCGTCGCGAAGATCGGCGGCGATCCGGCTCAGCCCGCAGTCGCGTTCACGCTTGGGCAGTCGCTCCATCGGGGGCGCCGCGTCCGGGCTCAGCGAACGCAGGTAGTCCAGGTCCAAGCGGCCGGTTGCCTGGAAGCGGTCGATGTTGCGCTCGGCGATCAGCCGGTCCGGGTTCGCCGCGGCCAGTCCGAGCAGAGCCAGCACGGCGCTGACCGCGATCACCCGCGGCAACCACGCGCCGGCCAGCGTGACGCCGGCGAGCAGCACCATCACGAACACCAGGCCCAGCCAGATCTCCACGACCGTGACGAAGACCCGAAGCCGGGTAAGGCCGTACTCCTGCTGGTAGACGTTCATCCGGTGCAGCGCAGACCCGACGATCACCAGGGTCAGCCCGGCGAGCGCGCCGAGCAGCGCCCGGACCAGCACCCGGTCGACCCGGCCTTCCCGGGGCGCCCACCGGGCAGCCACGCCCAGCACCACAAGCGTGAGCATCGTGACGACGAGCAGCTGCCAGAACCCGCTGCGGGCGTACTCGGCATACTTCAGGCCCGCCGTCTCCAGCACGTGCCGGGCACCGCCGAACAGGACGGTCAGCTGCACCAGTACGAAGGCGAGGAAGAGCAGGTCGAGCAGCGCGACCGGAACCGCCCACTCGATCCGGCGCAGCCGGCGCCCAGCCCGGTCGCGGGCGCCGTCGAGCTGTGGGGGTGCCAGTACGAGGTAGGTGGCGCCCAGCGTGCCGAGGCCGACGGACCCGCCGACGAAGATCCAACGGGACACCGTACCGGCACCGACCTGGGGCAGTACGTCGTCCAGCAGGCTGGCGAACGCGGCGTCCGCACTGGCCAGCAACGCGCCGAAAACCGCTAGCAGGAGGGCGCTGACCAGGATCGTGAGCGCCAGCCGTACCGGGGAGACGCCGTCCCGGCGGCGGATCGCGGCGAGCCCGCGTACTGCCCAGGGCAGGCCACGCAGCGCGGCGAACGGTACCGCGCCCGCGCCGCGGACCAGCCCGGCGACCGTACTGCCCGCACCGAGCGCCAGCGAGCCGGTGACGAGCGCGGTGAGCACGCACAACACGAACAGCCAGCCGGCCGAGCGAACCGTACCCACGCCCAGCAGCACCAGCGTGAGCGAGCCCCAGATCCACCGCCACACCCTGGTCGCCCGGGTCGGTTCCGACACCGGCCGGCGCGCCACCACACCGACGGCGAGCGCGGCCACGACGCCGGTACCGAGCCAGCCGATGCCCGGCCGGTCGAGCGGGATGCCGGCGGCCGCGACTGCGGCGGTGAGGACGATGGCGGCAACCGCGAGCGGTGGTGCCGTTCGACCCGGACCCGGCCAGTACCGCTGGACGAAACCGGGTGACCGCGGGGGCGGCGCCGTCCAGACGACCGCGGGGCGGGCCGGACCATCCACAGTGGACGCACCTGCGGTGGAGTTTTCGGACATCTCAGCTCCGTTCGTGGGCTCAGTGACCCGACGTCTCGCATGGTGGGCCAACGGATCGCCAATACCGCGGATGGTTCAGAAACTTGTCACGAACTCCGTGCGCGCGGAGGAGGCAGGCACAGCCGGATGCGGCAACCCGGAGCCGCGGTGGCCGGCATCGGTGGGTCCACCACCGCGATGGTGCCTCCGTGCAGTTCCACGATCCAGTGCGCGATCGCGAGCCCCAGACCGGTACCCCCATCGCGAAGCGTGGCCCGCTCACCGCGGGTGAACCGCTCGAAGACCATCCTGCGTTCCTCCGGCCGGATACCCGGCCCATCGTCGCTGACCTCCAGCGCCATGCCGTCCCCGTCCGAGTGCGCGGTGACCGTCACCGTACCGCCCGCCG
>JAEHDK010000356.1 GCA_016880465.1 Micromonosporaceae bacterium | reverse complement strand
GGACGAGGAGAAGCCCGGGGAGGCGCCCCACCCCATCGTCCCCGGCGTCGGCAGGGCCGAGAGGGCAGGGGACTGATGGCGGCTGCGGCACTGGCGGCCGCCCTGCTCCTGGCGCCGGCGGAGGCCGGTGCCGAGGCGGAGGCGACCGCGCCGGAACTGCGCCTCTCCTCCCGGATGTCGCGCTGTCCTGCTTCGACGGCACCGCAACGATCCACCTGGGACAGTTGCGCGGGCCGTTGATCGTGAACCTGTGGGCGTCGTGGTGCCCGCCGTGCCGCGCCGAGTTGCCGGCCATCCAGCGGTACGCCCAGCGTGCGGCCGGCCAGGTGGCGGTCGTCGGCGTGGCCACCTTGGACACCCGCAACGGCGCAAGCTCGATCATCGAGGACCTGGGATTGACGTTCCCGGTGCTCTACGACGAGCAGGGCGTGCTGCTGCGCGCGGCCGCTGACCGGTCGGCCCTGCCGGTCACGCTCTTCGTCGACCGGGACGGCCGGATCGCCCATGTGCACCAGGTCGCGGCGCTGACCGACACCACGCTCAACCAGCTGGCCGGCCAGTACCTCGGCGTGGCGGTCTCATGACGGCCGAGCTGCCGGCCTGGTGGGAGCCGCTGCTGAGCCGCGCGCGTACCGCCGCGACCGCCGACTTCACGGCGCTGCCGCTGCCGGACGACGGTGGCCGGGCCAGCGCGGTCCTCGTGTTGCTGGGCGAGCAGCCGGGCCGGGGCCCGGACGTGCTGGTGCTGCAGCGGGCCGCCAGCATGCGCAACCACGCCGGCCAGCCGGCCTTCCCGGGGGGCGCGGCGGATCCGGGCGACGCCGACGCGGCCGCGACGGCACTGCGCGAGGCCGCCGAGGAGGTCGGGCTGGTCGATACGAGCGTGCAGGTCGTCGCGACGCTGCCGCCGCTGTGGATCCCGGTCAGCGGTTTCGTCGTGACGCCGGTGCTGGCCTGGTGGCGGGCCCCGCACGAGGTGTACCCGCAGGACCCGGCCGAGGTCGCCCGGGTGGCCCGGTTGCCGATCGCCGAGCTCGTCGACCCGGCGCACCGGCTGCGCATCCGGCATCCGAGCGGTTACGTCGGGCCCGCCTTCCGGGTGCGCGGGATGCTGGTCTGGGGCTTCACCGCCGGGGTGCTCGCCACCCTGCTGGAGATGGGCGGCTGGTACCGGCCGTGGTCGACCGACCGCGTCGAGGACCTCCCGGTGGCGGCCGACGAGCCGACCGGCAGCCACGGCGACATCGGCAGTGGGCAAACGCCCGTACGCTGAACCCGTGGTAATCGACGCCATCCTGGTACTTCTGATGCTGATCTTTGCCGTGAACGGCTACCGGCAGGGATTCGTCATCGGGGCGTTGTCGCTGGTGGGCTTCTTCAGCGGCGCACTGATCGGCCTGCAGCTCGGCCCGCTGGTGGGCCGCCAGTTCACGGACGACCGGATGCGGGTGCTGGTGTCGTTGATCGCGATCTTCGGGCTCGCCGTGCTCGGCCAGGCGTTCGCCGGCTGGCTCGGCACCCGGCTCCGCTACGCGATCACCAGCCGGGCGGTCGCGATCGCCGACGACATCGGCGGGGCCGCGGTGTCGCTCGTCGCGGTGCTGCTGGTCGCTTGGCTGGTCGCCGCACCGCTCGGCGACTCGGGCCTGCCCTGGCTGGCCAGGTCGATCCGGCACAGCGCGGTCCTCGGCGGGGTGAACGCGGTGATGCCCCAGGAGGCGCGCGTACTGTCCGACGCGCTCCGCGACACCGTCGACACCCAGCACTTCCCGAACGTGTTCGGCGATCTCGTACCGACCCAGGTCCGGGACGTACCTGCGCCGGACCCGCGGCTTGCCGGCTCGCCGACCGTCGCGCGCGCCCGGCAGTCCGTCGTGAAGGTGCTCGGCAACGCGCAGAGCTGCTCCCGGCACATCGAGGGCTCGGGCTTCGTCTACGCCGCCGAGCACGTGATGACCAACGCGCACGTGGTCGCCGGAACGAAGTCGGTCAGCATCGAGCTGAACGGCGCGCGCAGCCCCGGCCGGGTAGTCGCGTACGACCCGGCCCGCGATCTCGCCGTCATCTACGTGCCGGGGCTGGACGCGCCGGCCATGCCGTTCGCGACCGCGGACGCGGCCACCGGCGAGGACGCGATCGTCATCGGCTTCCCGCTGGACGGGCCGTTCACCGCGGTGTCGGCCCGGGTCCGCGATGTCCGGGAGATCACCGGTCCGGACATCTACGAGTCGCGGGACGTGACGCGCGAGATCTACACGATCCGGGCGCTCGTACGCAGCGGCAACTCGGGTGGGCCGCTGCTCGCGACCGATGGCCGGGTCCTCGGTGTGATCTTCGCGGCGGCCGCCGACGACCCGACGACCGGCTTCGCGGTCACCGCGGACGAGGCGGCCACGGTGGCGACGGCCGGCCGGTCAAGCACCGCGTCGGCGACCACCGGCCGCTGCGCGTAGACCCCGGGTGAGCCCAGCCGGCGGAGCGGGGCCCGGCCACCTCACCCGTGCGACTGGGCTTGGGCGATATCGACCGTACGCCGGCTGCTGTAGCGCGACGCCGGGCCGGTGGCGCGGTCCGCGTCGTCGGGCTGTGGGCCGGCCGGGAACACGTCCTCGGCCGGAAGCAGGCGCGGACGGGCCGGCGGCGACGTCGGGCTGCCGTCCAGCGGCGACACGATCTCCGGAACGTCGTCGGCGGGCCCGAAGCCGGCGATGCCGGGTGGGGGATCCGCGTTGTCGAGCGGGTTCGTCGATACCTCGGCGACCGGGTCCTGGAGGGCGGCGACCGGGTCCACGATGCCGAACCCGTACCGGTCGTCCCGACCGGGTACGCCGAGGTCCCGGGCGGTGGTCGTCAGCCGCTCCACCACGTTGGCCGCCGAGATGTGCGGGAACCTGGACCGGATCAGCGCGGCCGCCGCACTGACCATCGGGGCGGCGAAGCTCGTACCCTCGACCGCGCGGTACCGGCCCTCGGGATAGGCGGCCAGCATGTCGGTCGCCGGGGCCAGCAGGACCGTCGCCGGCCCGGTCAGCGAGCCGCTCCACAGCGGATCGGGAACCGCCAGGCTGCGGCCGGTACCAGCGACCGCGATCACTCCCGGTTCGCGGGCCGGGTACCAGATCTCGGCCGGCCCGCCGGGCGCGACGTTCCCGGCGCACGCGACGACGACCACGTCGCGGGCGAAGGCGTAGTCGAGCGCGTCGGCCAGTGCGGTGCTGTACGAGCCGCCGAGCGACAGGTTCACCACCTGCGCGCCGTGGTCCACGGCCCACTGCACGCCCTCGGCAACGACCACCGAGTCGTCGTACCGGTTGTTCGCGTCGAGCACCCGTACCGGCAAGATCTTCGCCTGGGGCGCCAACCCCACCACGCCGTTCTGGTCGTCGGACCGGCCGGCGATGAACGCGGCGATGGCCGTACCGTGACCCACCGGGTCGCGCTGCCCGTTGCCGCCGGGGTCGACCAGGTCGATGCCGGGGAGGACCTGACCGGCCAGGTCCGGGTGGCTGGCATCCACGCCGGAGTCCACGACCGCGACCGTCACGTCGGCGCCCTTCGCCAGCGTCCAGGCGTTGTCCGCGTCGAGCGCCCGCAACTGCCACTGGTCGGCGCGGACCGCGTCGGCCGCGGCGATGCCGGGAACGGCGATGGCGGCGGCGCAACCGACAAGCACCGTCGCGACCAGGCGGCCGACGGTGCTGATGCGCGAGCTGATCGAGGTGATCGTGGCCATGACTCGGCCATTCTCACCCGACACCGCCGGTGATGGGGACAACCGACGCCTGCCTGTCAGTCCCCCTCCTCCGATCGGCCGATGGTCAATGCGGCGGAACATGGGCCAACTGGACGAGTCGGGTGCCTTCGCGGCGAGTGACCAGCCAGCCACGACCGGCCGGCACGGGTCCGGGGCGCACCGTGCCGAGCAGCGCGCCCTCGTCCTTGTCACCGCTCATCACCAGGCCGGGTGAGGACAGCTCCCGGAGCCGCTGGATTACCGGCTCGTACAGGGCCCGCCCGGCGCCGCCCGACCGCCGGGTGACGATCAGGTGCAGTCCGATGTCGCGGGCCTGGGCGAGGTAGTCCAGCAGCGGCAGCAACGGGTTGTGCGGGCCGGTGGCCACGAGGTCGTAGTCGTCCACCAGCACGAAGCACTCCGGTCCGGTCCACCAGGACCGGGTGCGCAGCTGCTCCGGCGTCACGTCCGGGCCGGGCAGCCGGCGCTCCATGTACCCGGCGACGGACTCGATCAGCTCCTGGGTGCCGGCCGCCGCCGTGCCGTACCCGATCAGGTGCGCGGTGTCGATCGCGCCGAGCAGGCTGCGCCGGTAGTCGACGAGGATGATGCGCGCCTGTTCCGGACCGAACCGCTCGGTCAACGTCCGGGCAAGGGCACGCAGGAAGGTCGATTTGCCGCACTCGGCGTCGCCGAACAGCAGGAAGTGCGGCTCGGTGGCGAAGTCGACGGTAACCGGTCGCAGGTCCACCTCGGCGATGCCGATCGGGAGGGCCAGGCCGGCGACTTCCACGGTTTGCAGCTGGGCGTACGGCACGACCGCCGGCAGCAGCCGGACCGGTGGCGCGGTCGGGCCGGGCCAGTTGGCGGCCACCGCCTTCGCCAGCCCGGCCGCATCCTCCACAGTGGACAGTTGGGGGAGCGCGCCGAGGAAGTGCAGGCTCTCCGGCGTGATGCCGCGGCCGGGCGTACGCTCCGGCACGTTGAGCGCGGCCTTGCGGTTGACCATCGAGTCGCTCGGGTCGCCGAGGCGCAGTTCGAGCCGGGAACCGAACAGGTCGCGGATCGCCGGCCGCAGGTCCATCCACCGCGAGGCCGTCGCGACCACGTGGATGCCGTACGACAGTCCGCGGGTGGCGATGTCGGTGATGACGGGCTCGAGGTCGTCGTACTCGCCGCGGAGCGTCGCCCAGCCGTCGACGACCAGGAACACGTCGCCGTACGGGTCCTCCGTGGACAGTGGGCTGCCGGCGGCGCGGCGCTGCCGGTACGTCGCCATCGAGTCGATGCCGCTGCTCGCGAACCGCCGCTCCCGGTCGGTGAGCAGCGTCGCGACCTCGCCGACCGTACGGCGGACCGCCGCCGAGTCCAGCCGGCTCGCTACCCCGCCGAGGTGTGGCAGCTCGCGCAGCGCGCCGAGCGAGCCGCCGCCGAAGTCGAGGCAGTAGACCTGGACCTCGGCCGGCGTGTGGGTGAGCGCGAGCCCGGCGATCAGCGTGCGGACCAGCGTGGACTTGCCGCTCTGCGGCCCGCCGACGACCGCCACGTGCCCGGCCGCGCCGTGCAGCTGGACCCACCACAGATCGCGGCGCTGGTCGTACGGCTTGTCGACGATCCCGACCGGCACCTGCAAAGCACCGTGAAGCTCCGGGTTGCCGACAGTGAGCCCGCGGATCGGGTCGGCGGCGAGCGGGCCCAGCAGGTCGTCGAGTGCGGGCGCGGGGCCGAGCGGCGGCAGCCACACCTGGTGTGCCGGCGCACCCTGGCCGGCCAGCCGGCCCACCATGATGTCGAGCAGGCTCTGGCCCGGCTCGTCCGGCGGCCGGACGGCGTGCCGGGGCGCGGGTGCCGCCGGGACCGGCACGGCCTGGGTGCCGAACGGGAGCACCCGACCCGGCCCGCCCCGACCGTCCACCTCCGGACCGCCCAGGGCGGCCCGGTGGTACGCCGCCGAGACGTACGCCGCCTTGAACCGCACCAGCGGCTCGGTGCCGTACTTCAGGTAGCCGTGGCCGGGTGACCGCGGCAGCTCGTACGCGTCGGGCACGCCGAGCACGGTGCGCGACTCGAGCGCGGAGAACGTACGCAGGCCGATCCGGTACGACAGGTGGGTGTCCAGCCCGCGCAGCCGGCCCTCCTCCAGCCGCTGGCTGGCCAGCAGGAGGTGGACGCCGAGCGACCGGCCCAACCGTCCGATCTGGACGAACAGGTCGATGAAGTCGGGCTTGGCCGACAGCAGCTCGGAGAACTCGTCGCAGACCACCAGCAGCACGGGAAGCGGGGCAAGCGCGGCACCGCCGAGCCGGGCGCGTTCGTAGTCCCGCAGGCTCGCGAAGTTGCCCGCGCGGCGGAGGAGCTCCTGGCGGCGGTTGATCTCGCCGGTGAGGGCCTCGGTCATCCGGTCGACCAGCGGCAGCTCGTCCGCCAGGTTGGTGATCACCGCGGCGGTGTGCGGGAGCTTGTCGAGGCTCGCGAACGTCGCACCGCCCTTGAAGTCGATGAGCACGACGTTGAGCGACTCCGACGAGTGGGTGGCGGCCAGGCCCAGGACCAGCGTCCGCAGCAGCTCGGACTTGCCGGACCCGGTGGCGCCGATCAGCAGCCCGTGCGGACCCATGCCGTCCTGTGCCGACTCCTTGAGGTCGAGCTCGACCGGCGCGCCGTCGGTGCCCACGCCGATCGGCACCCGCAGGCGGTCCCGGTTGGGCCGGGCCGCCCAGGCCACCTGGGTGTCGAAGCGGAACGGGTCGCCCAGCCCCAGCAGCTCCGCGAGGCCGAGGTCGGCCGCGAGCGGCAGGTCGCCACCGCGCGCTGCGGCGAGCCGGAGCGGGGCGAGCTGGCGGGCCAGCGCCTCCGCCTCGACGGGGCCGAGCGCGTCGGCGAACCCCACGTCCGCATGCTGGTCGAGGGTCCGGGTGTGCAGCCGGCGCGCCGGACCGACGAGGTCGAGCACCAGGGTCGACCGGTCGAGCAGCCGCGGCGGCGGGCGGTCCAGATCGAGCAGCGTGACCCCGTCGATGCCGCCGTCGGTGCCGAGGTGGGCGGAGCCGGCCAGCTCGCCGCCGTCGAGCACGACCACGACGTGCGGGCCGTCGGGCGGCGGGTTCGCCGGGCCGAACCGCGGCCGGTTGGTGAGCACGTCGTCGAGCAGGTTCTCCAGCTGCACCACGCTCGGTACGACGAGCCGCAGCTGCCCCACCGCGTCGGCCTTGTCGGGGTGCTGCGCATGCGGCAGCCACTTGACCCACTCCCAGTGGTGCCGCTGGTCCACCCCGGCACACACGGCGATCAGCAGGTCCTCCGGCGCGTGGAAGGTCGCCAGCTGGCCGAGGACCGCCCGGGTGAGTCCCCGCGGGTCCTCGCCGGTGAGGTGCACCCGGGCGAAGCCGCGCAGGCTCACCGCGACGGGCAGGTCGGGCACGACCGAGTAGGCGTCGAGGAAGCGACGCAACGCGCCGGCCGTCATCGGCTCCAGGTCCTCCAGCGGCCGGGTCACCGGTGGG
>JAEHDK010000355.1 GCA_016880465.1 Micromonosporaceae bacterium | reverse complement strand
GCCAGCGACCCGCGGTCGCGGACGATCCGCATGCCGCGCCCGCCGCCGCCGGCCGATGCCTTGACGAGAACGGGGAAGTCGCGTACATCGGCGGGATCCTCGACGGCCGGTAGCAGCGGTGCACCGGCATCGGCGAGCAACGCCTTGGCAGCCAGCTTCGAACCCATCAGCGCGATCGCCTTCGCCGGCGGCCCGACCCAGGTGAGCCCGGCGCCGGTGACCGCGGCCGCGAAGTCCGCGTTCTCGGCGAGGAAGCCGTACCCGGGGTGCACCGCGTCCGCGCCTGCCCGGCGGGCGGCGTCGATCAGCAGGTCGGCGCGGAGGTACGTGTCGGCCGGCGCGGTGCCCGGCAGGCGTACCGCGTAGTCGGCCTCGGCGACGTGCGGCGCCCGGGCGTCGGCGTCCGAGTAGACCGCGACGGTCTCGATGCCGGTGGCCCGGCAGGTCGCGATGACGCGCCGCGCGATCTCGCCGCGGTTGGCCACCAACAGCCGTCGAATCATGGCCGCCTCACATCCGGAAGACGCCGAAGCCGGTGCCGCCCGCAACCGGTCCACTGTGGATAACAGAAAGGCAGAAGCCGAGGACGGTACGGGTGTCCCGCGGGTCGATCACGCCGTCGTCGTAGAGCCGGCCGGACATGGCCAGCGCGGCGGACTCCTGGCCGATCTGGTACTCGATCATCGCGCGGGCACTCTCCGCGGCCTCGGCATCGAACGGCATGCCCTTCGCCGCGGCCGCCTGCCGGGAGATGATCTCCATGACGCCGGCCAGCTGAGCCGCTCCCATCACCGCCGAGCGCGCGTGCGGCCAGGCGAACAGGAAGCGCGGCTGGTACGCGCGGCCGCACATGCCGTAGTTGCCCGCCCCGTACGACGCGCCGATGTTGAGCGTCAGGTGCGGCACCGTCGAGTTCGACACCGCGTTGATCATCAGGGCGCCGTGCTTGATGATGCCGCCCCGCTCGTACTCCGCGCCGACCATGTAGCCGGTGGTGTTCTGCAGGAACAGCAGCGGCGTGTCGGTGGCGTTGGCGAGCTGGATGAACTGGGTCGCCTTCTGCGCCTCGGCGGAGAACAGCACGCCACGGGCGTTCGCGAGCACGCCGACCGGGTAGCCGTGGATCGTCGCCCAGCCGGTCACCAGCGCCGTGCCGTACGCCGGCTTGAACTCGTCGAAGTCTCCACCGTCGACGACCCGGGCGAGCACCTCGCGCGGGTCGTACGGCACCCGCAGGTCCGCACTCGGGATACCGAGCAGGTCGTCGGCGTCGTACCCCGGCGGCTCCGGCTCGGTCACCCGGGGCGCGGGCCCGAGCTTGCGCCAGTTGAGCCGGGCCACCGTCGCGCGGCACAGCCGCAGCGCGTCCCGCTCGTCGACGGCGAGGTAGTCGGCGAGGCCGGACGTGGTGGCGTGCATCTCGGCGCCGCCCAGCGACTCCTCGTCGGACTCCTCGCCGGTCGCCATCTTGACCAGTGGCGGCCCGCCCAGGAACACCTTGGCCCGGCCGCGTACGAAGATCGTGTAGTCGGACATCCCGGGCAGGTAGGCGCCGCCGGCGGTGGCGTTCCCGAAGACCACCGCGATGGTCGGTATCCGGGTGGCCGACAGCCGGGTCAGGTCCCGGAACGCCCGGCCGCCCGGGATGAAGATCTCCGCCTGGACCGGCAGGTCGGCGCCCGCCGACTCCACCAGGTTGACCATCGGCAGCCGGTTGGCGGCCGCTATCTCGCCGGCCCGTGCGGTCTTCTTCAGGGTGTACGGGTTGACCGCGCCGCCGCGGACCGTCGGGTCGTTCGCGGTGATGACGCACTCGACGCCCTCGATCACGCCGAGGCCGGTCACCACCGCGGCGCCGACCGCGTAGTCCGAGCCCCAGGCGGCGACCGGGCACAGCTCCAGGAACGGCGCATCCCGGTCGACGAGGAGCTCGATCCGCTCGCGGGGCAGGAGCTTGCCGCGCGCGTGGTGCCGGGTCGTGTACCGTTCGCCGCCGCCGGCCCGCGCCGCGTCGAGTGCGGCGCCGAGCTCGGCGAGGCGCTCGAGCATGGCTGCCCTGTTCTCCACATAGGACGGTGAACGCCGGTCGAGGACGGACTCCAGCACGGCCATCAGCCCGCCTCCCACTGCCTGGCGATGATCTCGTTCATGATCTCGGTCGTACCGCCGCCGATGCCGAGGATGCGGGCGTCCCGGTAGTGCCGCTCGACCTCGGCGTCCCGCAGGTAACCGAACCCGCCGTGCAGCTGGACGGCCTGGTCGACGACCCAGGCACACGCCGAGACGGCGGTGTTCTTGGCCATGGCCACCTGGACGGCGGCGGCCCCGCCCGAGGCCACCGCCGGCTCGCCGGCGGCAAGCCGGATCGCGACGGCCCGGACGTACTCGCGGGCGACGTCGGTGACCCGGGCCATCTCGGCCAGCCGGTGCCGTACCACCTGCCGGGCGAGCAGCGGCCGGCCGAAGGTCCGGCGGTTACGGCACCACGCGACGGTGAGGTCGAGGCAGCGCTGGGCGGTCGCGTACGCCTGCACCGCCAGCGAGATCCGCTCGGCAGCGAAATGCCTCATCAGCGCGGCGAACCCGGCGTTCTCCCGGCCCACCAGCCGCCCGGCCGGCACCCGTACGTCCACATAGGACAATTCAGCCGTATCGGAGCAGTGCCAGCCGAGCTTGTCGAGCCGCCGGGTGACGGTGAACCCGGGCAGGTCGGTGTCCACCACCAGCAGCGAGATGCCGTCGTATCCAGGTGGGCCGGTACGCACCGCGGTCGTCACGAAGTCCGCCCGGGCACCCGAGGTGATGTACGTCTTCGCCCCGTTGATCACGTACTCGCCGCCCTCGCGCCGGGCCGTCGTACGGATCGCCGCGACGTCCGAGCCACCGTCCGGCTCGGTGACCGCGAGCGCGCCGATCGTCTCGCCAGCCAGCGTGGGCCGTACGTACCGGTCGACCAGCGTTGCGGAACCAGAATCGACGGAGCTGGCCGTGTCGCCTCCAGCGGCGACGATGTGCGGGAGCGCGATCCCGTGGGTGAACAGCGCCGCGCACAGCCCGGACGAGCCGCCGGCCCCGATGATCGCCTCGGTGACCACGAGCGTGTCGAGCAGGTCGCCGCCGGAGCCGCCGCAGTGCTCCGGGAATCCGATGCCGAGCAGGCCGAGCCGGGCGGCCGTGGCATGCAGCGACCGGGGCACCTCGCCGGCCCGCTCCCAGTCCGCGAGGTGGGGCAGCACCTCCCGCTCGACGAACCGGGTGGTCAGCTCGCGCAGCTGGGTCCGTTCGGGCGTGCAGATCATGGCAGCAGCTCCACCGGGATCTCGACCAGCCGCGCCCGCAGCCACTCGCCGAGCGCCTTGGCCTGCGGGTCGAACCGGGTCGACGCGGCCACGCCCGCACCGAGCAGGCCGCGGATCACGAAGTTCAGCGCGTTCAGGTTCGGCAGCTCGTACCGCTCGACGGGCAGCTCCGCCGCCTCCGGCAGGAGCCGCCGGAGCCGCGCGGTGGTCAGATATCCGCGCAGCCACTGGTAGGCGGGCGGCGTGCGCGCCCACACACCGAGGTTGGCGTCGCCGCCCTTGTCGCCGGACCGGGCGCCGGCGACCGTACCGAGCGGCGCGACGGCGTGCGGCCCGGCGCCCGCGGCGCCG
>JAEHDK010000354.1 GCA_016880465.1 Micromonosporaceae bacterium | reverse complement strand
GACCGTGTCCCCGCCGACGAAGTCCAGTACGCCGACCACCGGGGTGGTGACCAGGAAGACCGCGACGATGCCGCCGGCCGCGAACGCCCGCTTGCCGGTCAGCGACGCGACGAGCAGCGCGAGCACCCCGAACACCACCACGACGACGGCCGCGTAGGCCAGCCCGGGACCCAGGTCCTTGGCCTCGGTCCAAACGTCGCGCAGGTGCTTGGCGCCGAACGACGCACCCGCGAACATCACCAGCATCGGTGCCGCGAGCAGCAACCAGGCGGCGGAGATCAGGGCGGCGAGCTTGGCGAGCGCGTAGTCGGTGCGGCGTATCGGCCGGGCGAAGTACAGCGGCAGGACACCGCTGCGCAGGTCCCGCGAGACGAGCTCGGGCGCGACGATCGCGAGGAAGATGAAGATCAGTGCGGACAGCGAGGTCGGGACGTCGAGGTAGGCCAGCACGACCTGGCCGATCTGGGAGCGCACCGCGGTGACGATGACGGCCACCAGCAGGACGATCCCCACCACGATCCACGGGAAGATCTTCGCCTTGGCACTCCGGCCGAGGCCGAACGCGGTCCGCAGCCCGTGCAGGTAGAGGGAGCGGACGGCATACCAGCGCCCCAGGCGCGCCCCGCCGTAGCGCTGGTACCCGATGTCGTGGATGACGGAGACCTCAGACACGAGCCACCTCCTCGGTCGCGAAGAGCTCGGCGATCCGGTGCCGGCGCTGGTCCAACCGGTGCAGCGGCAGGTCGAGATCGGCGACGGCCCCGATGATCAGGTCGTACGTCTCGTCGGCGTCGAGCGGTACGAGCAGCAGATGGCCCTCGCGCAGCGGGCGCAGGCCCAGCGTGACCAGGTGCGCGGCCAGCTCGTCCGTGCCCTCGGAGACCTCGACCGCGAGGATGTCGCGGGCGGTGGTCATCGCGGAGACCTCGGCGGCACGCAGCAGCTTCCCTCCTTCGATGGCGACGAGCGTGTCGCAGATCCGCTCGACCTCGCCGAGCAGGTGCGAGCAGACCACGACCGAGATGCCGAACTCGGTACCGATCCGGTGGATCAGGGTGAGCATGGCGTCGCGGCCGGCGGGATCGAGCCCGTTCGTCGGTTCGTCGAGGAGCAGCAGGTCGGGATCGTGTACGAGGGCCTGGGCCAGCTTCACCCGCTGCTTCATGCCGGTGGAGTAGCCGCCGATCTGGCGGTACCGCTCCTCGTACAGGCCGACGTGGCGCAGCGCCTCGGAAGCGCGCTCCCGGGCCGTGGTCTTCGGCAGGCCACTCATCCGCGCCAGGTGGGTCACGAACTCCGCGGCGGCAAGGTCCGGTGGAAGGCAGTCGTGCTCGGGCATGTAGCCGACCCGGGCCCGTACGTCCTCGGCCGCGCTGCTCGGATCCAGGTCGAGGACGGTCGCCTTGCCGCTGGTCGGCGGCAGCAGCCCGAGCAGGATCTTGATGAGCGTCGACTTGCCGGCGCCGTTCGCCCCGACCAGGCCGACGATGCCCGGCGCCACCCCGACGGTCAGCCCGTCGAGGGCGGTCACGCCGTTGGCGTACCGCTTCGTCAGCGCATCGGTTGCGATCAGAGTCACGCACCCACCGTACGGACCCCCGTCCTGGCCAGGACATCCGGCACCACCCTTAGCCGACCCCGGACCGCGGACCTTAGGGGGTACCCGCCGCCGGGCGGTCGATTCCGGGGTCCACCTCGACCGGACGGGTACCGGGCTGCGAAACTGTGGACCTGTCGGAGGGGGTGTGCGGTGAACGGCTGGGTCCTGCCGGATGACGTCCTGCGGGACGCGCCTGTCCACACCCCGCGGCCCCGCGAGCTCGCGGACCTGGAACTGCTGCTGACCGGGGCCTTCGCCCCGCTCACCGGGTTCCTCGGCCGGGCCGACCTGACCAGCCAGGCCCGGTCCGGCCGGCTGGCGGACGGCACCCCCTGGCCGATACCGGTGACCCTGGAGCTGCCGACCGAGCTGGTCGACCAGCTCGAGCTGGGGAACCCGCTGCGCCGGCTGGTCGTCCTCGCCGATCCGGAGGGCGCGCCGGTCGCCGCCATAGACGCGACCGAGGTGTGGCCGTCCCGCGACGGGCTGTCCGTTGTCGGCGGCCCGGTACGCCGCATCGGCGACGGTGGGCATGCACCGTTCCGGCAGCTCCGGCGCCCGCCCGCCGAGGTGCGGGCCGAGCTGCCGGCGGGCCGGGTCCTCGGGGTGATCGCCGACCGGCCCCTGCACCGGCCACAGCTGGCGCAGATCGCGCACGCCGCCCGTACTCTCGCGGCTTATGTCCTGGTCCTGGTGCCGGTGGCCGAGCTGGGACCGGACGGCCTGCCCCCGGAGGCGCTGGTCCGGTGTGTGCTGGCTGCGCGCGACCGGCTGCCGCACGCCACCATCGTCGCGGTGCCGATCGCGAAGCGCGACGACGACGTGCGCGACGCCCTCCTGCGCTCCCGGGTGGCCGGTGCGTACGGAGTGACCCACCTGCTGTCCACCGGGGAGTTCTTCGTCGGCGGCGGCCTGCGCGTGCTCGTGCCGCGGGAGCTGGCGTACGACGGCCGGGACGGCCAGTGGCGCGGCCGGGACGACATCCCGCCGCGCAACCGGCGGCTGCCGCTCTCGCCCGAGGAGATCGACGACCTGCTCGACACCGGCGCGCCGCTGCCCGAGTGGCACACGCCGCCGGCGGTGGCCCGCGAGCTCGCCCGGGAGCGGCCACCGCGCCGCCTGCGCGGGCTGGTGGTGTTCCTGACCGGGCTGTCCGGATCGGGCAAGTCGACGATCGCCCGGGGGGTGGCCGACCACCTGCGGGAGACGGGCGAGCGGACGGTCACGCTGCTCGACGGCGACATCGTGCGCCGCGAGCTGTCGGCCGGTCTCGGCTTCAGCAAGGCCGACCGGGACCTGAACATCCGGCGCATCGGCTGGGTGGCCGCCGAGGTGGCCCGGCATGGCGGCGTCGCGCTGTGCTGCCCGATCGCGCCGTACGCGGCGGCGCGCGCGACGGCCCGCGAGCTCGCCCGGGCGGCCGGCGCGGGCTTCGTCCTGGTCCATGTGTCGACCCCCGTCGACGTCTGCGAGCGGCGGGACCGCAAGGGCCATTACGCCCGGGCGCGCGCCGGCCAGCTGACCGGGATGACCGGCGTGGACGATCCGTACGAGGCGCCGGCCGACGCCGACCTGACCATCGACACGTCGGAGACCACAGTGGACGAAGCGGTCGGTGCCCTGGTCGACTACCTCGCGGTCGAGGGTTGGCTGGAGCCGCGGCGTGCGACCGTGACCGTCTAGGCCCCGCTGTGCCGGGCGGGAACCGATGAAATGTACGGTGATCCGGCTCGCCGACGGGCGCGAGCTGCGCTACTACGACGAGCGCGACGACGCGGTGCGTGCCGCGGTCGACCGGCGTGACCTGGCCGGGCCACCACCGGCCTCGCAGCTGCGGTACGACCCGCTCACCGACGAGTGGGTGACCATCGCCGGGCACCGGCAGGGCCGCACCTTCCTGCCGGCGCCCGACGAGTGTCCACTGTGTCCGTCCACGGCCGACCGGTCCACCGAGGTCCCGGCGGACGACTACGACGTCGTGGTCTTCGAGAACCGCTTCCCCGCGCTCGGCGGGCGGTCCGGCCCGGCTGGCGGCGACCCGCTCGCGACGCCGTACTCGCCGGTGCGGCCCGGTACCGGCCGGTGCGAGGTCGTCTGCTTCACGGCCGAGCACGACGCGTCCTTCGCCGACCTCTCGCCGGACCGGGTACGGACCGTGCTCGACGTACTCGCCGACCGGACCGTCGAGCTGTCCGCGATGCCCGGTGTCGAGCAGGTGTTCTGCTTCGAGAACCGGGGCGTCGAGATCGGCGTGACGCTGCACCATCCGCACGGGCAGATCTACGCGTTGCCGTTCGTCACCCCGCGGACCCGTACGCTGCTCGGCGCCGCCCGCCGGCACCACGCGGCCACCGGACGGCACCTGCTCGCCGACGTGCTCGCGGCCGAGCGCGCCGCCGGCGTACGGGTCGTCGCGGCCAACGCCCACTGGACGGCGTACGTGCCGGCCGCGGCCCGCTGGCCGGTCGAGGTCCAGCTGACCCCGCACCGGCGGGTGCCCGACATTCCGGCGCTGGACGACGCCGAGCGGGCCGCGTTCGGCCCGCTCTACCTCGACCTGCTGCGCCGCCTCGACGGGCTGTTCGGCGTACCGATGCCGTACGTCTCGGCCTGGCACCAGGCGCCGGTACGGGTCGACCGCGAGCTTGCCCACCTGTACCTCCAGCTGTTCAGCGTGCGGCGGGCTCCGGGTCGGCTGAAGTACCTGGCCGGTACCGAGTCCGCGATGGGGATGTTCGTCAACGACGTCCTTCCCGAGGAGGCAGCCCGGCTGCTCCGGGCGGCCGAACCGCGCACCCGTGGCGTTGTCGGAGGCCGCGGCTAGAGTTCGGACCATGGCCGTCGCTGATCTCCGGGTCCTCGTCGATGGCGTCGCGCTGCACGTCCGCCGCACCGGCGCGGAGTCGCCGCGCGGGCGCGGGTTCCTGCTCGTGCACGGGCTGTCGTCCAACGCGCGGCTGTGGGACGAGGTGGCCGCCCGGCTGGCCGCGGACGGCCACGTCGCCTACGCGGTCGACCTGCGCTCCCACGGCGACTCCGACGCGCCGCCGGCGGGCTACGACACGGCGACCGCGGCGGCCGACCTTGCGGCCGTCGCCGACGCGCTCGACCTGCGTGCT
>JAEHDK010000353.1 GCA_016880465.1 Micromonosporaceae bacterium | reverse complement strand
TCCGCCGCGAGGCTGCCGTCCGCGGCCAGGTCCACACCGCAGTAGGTGTCGCGACAGTCCGCCTCAGCCTTGACCGCGGCAGCCTGGCTGGCGAAGCCGCGACGCTTGTACTGCCGGCGCTTGCCGTCCGCGCCGGCCGGTAGGTCGGTGACGAAGAACCAGCGCGTCTGCCCGCCGGCCAATGTGTACGAGTAGACAGGCACTGGTAGCCCCCGTGGTAACGGCGTCGGGTGTCGACCACGACGCTAGCCAACCGTCGTTACCAGTAGCGTTACCAGAAGATCCGAATCCATCGACTACAGTCCATGCCATTGCCGGTCTGACCTGCGATTTTCCTTGTCGGGACGGCGGGATTTGAACCCACGACCCCTTGACCCCCAGTCAAGTGCGCTACCAAGCTGCGCCACGTCCCGATGCCGTACCCGACGACATGAACCGGCGGGCGACGGCCGGTACAGCGTAGCGCAGACCGTACCGGATAGCCGAGGCCGCCACCGGCCGCTAGCGGCTGTCCCGCTTGCGGGGGCGTACGGAGATCTCCACCGGGGTTCCCTCGAACCCGAACTCCTCCCGCAGCTTCCGCTCGACGAACCGGACGTACCCCGGGTCGAGCGCTCCGGTCGTGAACAGGACGAACCGCGGCGGGCAGACACCGGCCTGGGTGGCGAACAGTACCCGTGGCGAGCGGCCGCCGCGGACCGGGTGAGGGGTCGACTGGACGAGTGCCGTGAGCCACTGGTTCAGCTGGCCGGTGGGTACGCGTAGCGCCCAGTTCGCGAGCGCCTGCCGCAGCGCCGGGGCGAGCTTGTCGACGGCCCGGCCCGTACGTGCGGACACGTTCAGCCGGAGCGCCCACGGGATGCGGCGCAGTTCCCGGTCGATCTCGCGGCCCAGCTGGTACCGCCGGTCGGCGTCGACCAGGTCCCACTTGTTGAAGGCCAGGACGAGCGCCCGACCGGCCTCGGTGACCATGCCGAGGATCCGCTGGTCCTGCTCGCTGATCGGCTCGCTGGCGTCGAGCAGGACGACCGCCACCTCGGCGGCCTCGATCGCCGCGGCGGTGCGCAGGGAGGCGTAGTACTCCGTGCCGCTGGCCGTGCCGACCCGCCTGCGCAGCCCGGCCGTGTCCACGAGCAGCCACTGCTCGCCGCCGATCTCGACGAGGCTGTCGACCGGGTCCACGGTGGTCCCGGCGACCGGATGGACGACCGCGCGCTCCTCGCGAGCCAGGCGGTTGAGCAGGCTCGACTTCCCGACGTTCGGCCGGCCGACGAGCGCGACCCGGCGGGGTCCCGCTGGGGGTTCGGTGCCTTCCGGCGGGGCCTCCGGCATCGCCGCCAGCATGGCGTCGAGCAGGTCGCCGGAGCCTCGACCGTGCAGGGCGGAGACCGCGTACGGCTCCCCGAGCCCGAGCGACCACAGAGTACTCGCCTCCGCCTCGATGGCCGCGTTGTCCGCCTTGTTCGCCACCAGGAGGACCGGCTTGGCGCTGCGCCGGAGCATGCGTACGGCGGCCTCGTCGACGTCGGTCGCGCCGACCGTCGCCTCGACCACGAACATCACGACGTCGGCCATGGCCACCGCGGCCTCGGCCTGCGCCGCGATCGCGGCCGCCCGGTCCTTCGCGTCCGGTTCCCAGCCACCCGTGTCGAGTACGGTGAACCGCCGGCCGGACCACAGGGCGTCGTACGCCACGCGGTCGCGGGTCACGCCGGGAACGTCCTCGACCACGGCCTGCCGCCGGCCGATGATGCGGTTGACCAATGTGGACTTACCGACGTTGGGCCGGCCGACGACGGCGACGACGGGAACCGGTCCACCGGCGGCGCGTTCGGGAATGTCCTCGTCCGCGAGCCAGCCCTGCGGTGCCGTCATGCCTTTGCCTTCCCCCGACCCACGAGCTCCATGAGCCGGTGGACGACCTCGTCGATGCCCAGCTCGGTGGTGTCCAGATGCACCGCGTCTACCGCTTGCTGCAACGGGGCGGCCGGTCGCGTCGAGTCCAGCTGGTCGCGCCGGGCCAGGTCGGCCACCGTGACGGCGTGATCGGTGCCCTGCTCACGACCGCGCCGCCGGGCCCGCTCGTCGACCGACGCGGTGAGGAACACCTTCAGGTCGGCGTCCGGCGCCACGACCGTACCGATGTCGCGGCCCTCGACCACGATCCGCTGCGCGGCCGCGATGATCTCCCGCTGCCGGTCCACGAGGATCCGGCGTACGCCGGGCACGGCGGACACGGCGGACACGGCGGCGGTAACCTCCGGCCCACGAATCTCCGCATCGACCGGCGTGCTGTCGATGCGTACACGTGGATTGTCCGGGTTCGTCGTGAGCGCGATCTCGGTGCCGGCCGCGACCTTGACCACGGCGTCGGCGTCGGCCGGATCGACGCCGTCCCGCAGGACGGCCCAGGTCACCGCGCGGGACATCGCGCCCGTGTCGAGGTACTGGGCGCCCAGCCCGGCCGCCAGGCGCCGGGAGACGGTGGACTTGCCCGAGCCCGACGGCCCGTCGACGGCCACCACCCATCGGCCAGCCTGCTGCCTGTGCACCGGTGAACCTCCCTGACCACGTCTAGTCCATCATGCCGGATGCGCAGGGAGCGGCTTGACAGCGTCGGCGGTTGCACCGATAACTATCCCAACAAAGTGGAGGGTCGATGGCGTGGGTGCGGCTGGCCGCGATCAAGCGATACCTGCGCTGGCGGCCCCGGCGTGCGGTGGGCTTCGCGGTTCTCTCGGCGATCTCGACCGTCCTGCTCCTGCTGGCGTGGTGGTCGGCCGAGGGCTTCGCCCGCGAGCTGTGGCTGAGCCTGGGTGCCAGCATGGTGATCGTCGCGTTCTCGTTCCTCATCTTCGACCCGCTCTTCGAGGACGCCCGCAAGGCGCGGGTCGAGGAACATCTTCGCTTCGACCACGAGGAGTTCTCGGCCAGCGTCGCCGCAAGTACCACGAGGATCGCGATCCTGGAGACGTGGACCGGCCTGCTGGAGGACCGCCACCGGCCGGCGTTCGTCGCCGCGCTACGGGGCGCGCTCAGCCGCCGGGTGACGGCCCGGTTCCTCCTGCTCGACCCGGACTCGGCCGCGGCGCAGGCGCGTGCTGAGGAGCTGGAGCACGTCAACGTGCGCCGGCTCATCATGGACAACCTGCGCCACCTGCATGAACTCAGCAGGGAGCTGCCGCCGGCGGCGCGGGGGCGGCTGCAGGTGCGGGTGTACGACGCACTGCCTTCGATCCAGCTCTATCAATGGGATGACAAGGCACTGTTCTCGTTCTTCCCGATCGGGATCCGCGCCTACGATGCCCCGCAGCTGGAGGCGTACATCGAGAGCCCGTGGGGCGAGTTCGTCCGGGGCCGGTTCGACGAGCTCTGGCAGCACGAGAGCACTCGCAGCCTGGCGGACTACATGGCGCTGCGGCTCGCGGTCCGACTCGCCGAGATCGAGCTCACCCGGTGCGTGGCGCCGTTCGTGACGTACGACACCGACCGGTACGTCGACGGTGTCGTGCTCGTCGACCACCTGACCGACCACGGCATCGGTCAACTGCGGGTGCGGGCCGGGGAGGGGCCCGACGGCGAGCTGTCGGAGCTGGACTACACCCTGGTCCGGGTCGCGGAGCAGGATCCGGTCCGGGCCGCCGTGCTGGCGCTGTTCGAGGCGAAGTACGGCCTGCCGCCGGGCAACGAGCACCGGCTGGTGCTGCGGCTCCTTGATGGCGCGGCCGGCTGATCGTGCACGGCTTTGGCACACTGGTGCGGTGGATCGTGGCGCACGTACGGCCACGGCGTGCGGGGCCCAGCCGCGGACGGAAGGTGACCACGTGAGCGAGCAGGCCATCGAGTACGACGACTTCGCCCGGGTCGACATGCGCGTCGGCATCATCGACGAGGTGCAGGAGTTCCCCCGCGCGCGGACCCCCAGCTACAAGGTGCGCGTCGACTTCGGCGCGGAGCTGGGCCGGCGGTGGTCGAGCATGCAGGCCGCCCGCGACTACACCCCGGACGGCCTGATGGGCATGCACGTGATCGCGGTCGTCAACCTGTCGCCCCGCAACATCGCCGGCTTCACGTCGGAGGTCCTGGTTCTCGGAGTCCCCGCCGAGGACGGCGGGCTATCTCTGCTGCACCCGGGCCGTGGTGCGCGGACGGGTGGCCGTGTCTACTGAGCCGGTGACGGTCCGCTGGTGGACGAGGATGGACGAGCATCGGGAGCGGACGGGTTTCTTTGACCAGTACTGGCGTACGATCATCGAGACCTGCACGCCGGCGATCGCACACCACCGTGTCGCGGAACGGCAGCTCGCCGAGCGACTGATCGCCGACGGCGGATACCGCACGGTGATCGAGGGTGGTTGCGCGGATGGCAGCCTGCTGCTCGACGCCGTCCTGGGACGGGGGCTCGGATACGTCGGCGTCGACCTTGCCGGGGAAGCCGTGGAGCTGGCCGCGCGACGCCTGGCCACGTCCAGCCCCGGGTCCGACCAGATCGTCCGGCTCACCGTTGACGACGACATCCGGGAAGCCGACCGGCTCGTCCTGCGGTATGGCATCCCCACCGACGGGTTGCTCGTCGCGCTCCCGTTCAACGTGCTCGGCAACATCCCGTCGCCGGACCGGGTGTTTGCCGCGGCCGCCCGCTGCCCGGCCGACGTGCTGGTGTTGACGTTCGACACAACGCCGGCCGCAGCGCAGGTCCGGGCGGACTACTACCGCGCCTGCGGCTTCCGTGGCCGGCTCGTTCGGGACGAGCGGGGGGTGCACTTCGCAGCCGGCCTGTTCACCTCGTCGGTGTACCACCCCGCGGTGGTCGAAGGCTGGCTGACCGCGGCCGGGTACGCGGTGCACACCGAGCGGTACGGCACGGCCGGCATTGCCTACCTCGGCTGCCGTAGCCGAGCGCCCGCTCGCGCGGCTGACCGGCAGCCTACCGGGGGCGGCGAGCCGCCGGCCGGCCGGTCGCGACCGGCACCGGCCGGCCGCCGGCCGCCGCGAACAGCGCCGCGACCTCCGTCTGGCTGAGCCGGCGGGTACGCCCGGGCTTGAGCCCGCCGAGTGAGATCGGGCCGATTGCCGTCCGTACCAGGCGCTTGACCGGATGCCCGACCTCGGCCAGCAGCCGGCGCACGATGTGCTTGCGGCCCTCGTGCAGCACCAGCTCGATCAGCGTACGCCCGCCGGACGCGTCGACCAGCTTCACCGCGTCGGCCCGCGCCGGACCGTCCTCCAGTTCCACGCCGGCCAGCAGCCGCCGCCGTACCGGGGCCGGCACCGGACCAGACACCTCGGCGAGGTACGTCTTGGCGACCCCGTACGACGGGTGCGTCAACCGGTGGGCGAGCTGCCCGTCGTTCGTCAGCAGCAGCAGGCCCTCGCTGTCGGCGTCCAACCGGCCAACGTGGAACACCCGCTGCGCCAGGTCGCCCACGAGATCCACCAGCGCCATGCGGCCCTGCTCATCGGCCATTGTGGACACGACACCACGCGGCTTGTTCATGGCGAGGTAGACCATGCGGGCGTCGGTGACGATCCGCTCGCCGTCGACCTCGATCACCGCGGTGGCTGGGTCCACCTTGTCGCCGAGCGTCGCCACCCGACCGTCCACAGTGACGCGTCCCGCCGCGATCAGATCCTCGGACGCCCGCCGCGAACCCACGCCCGCCGCCGCCAGCACCTTCTGCAGCCGGTCGCCCGGTCCCGGTTCACCGCGACTGGGCATCGGCGATCTCGTCGACGTCGTCCGGCAGGAACGGCGCGAGCGGCGGGAGCTCCTGCACGCTGTCCATGCCGAGCTTCTCCAGGAACAGCGACGTCGTGCGGTAGAGGAAAGCGCCGGTCTCCGGTTCGGTACCGCACTCCTCGATCAGGCCGCGCGACACCAGCGTACGGATCACGCCGTCGCAGTTGACCCCACGGATCGCCGAGATGCGCGACCGGGTCACCGGCTGCTTGTAGGCCACGACGGCCAGCGTCTCCAGCGACGCCTGGGTGAGCCGTACCTGCTGCCCGTCCAGGACGAACCGCTCGACGTACGGTGCGTACGCCGGCCGGGTGTACAGCCGCCAGCCGCCGGCCGCGCGGCGCAGCTCGAACCCGCGGCCGGTCTGTGCGTACTCCTCGGCCAGCTCGCCAAGTGTCGCGGCGACCAGCTCGGTCGGCTGCTCCAGCACCTGGGCCAGCATGACATCGGACACCGGCTCATCGACCACGAGCAGGATCGCCTCCAGCGCGCCGCGTAGCTCGGCCGGGTCGAGCGGGGGCGGGTCGTCGCCGGCCTGCTCGGGGGTACGGGCCGGCTCGGCGGCATGGTCGGCCGGTTCGCCGGCCGCCTCCGGTACGCCGGGCTGGGCATCCTCGTCGGCAGGGTGGCCGGCCGGTTCGCGGTCGCGAGCCCACGGCGGCACCCACGCCGCGGCCTCCTCGGCCAACGAGTGCTTCGGCTCGTCACCACTCACCGGTAAGGCTCCTCTCCGCGGGGCGCGCTTGGGTTTGCGCCGTTCGTACCGTTGGGCGACGGCGGCGGCTCGGTGACCGGGGCACCGGCCGGCCACGGCGTCGACAGGTCGACCGGGTCGGGTGGCTGCGGTGGTTGCTCTGCCGGCGCGCCCGCATCGGCCGGCTGGCCAGCGTACTCGTCGAAGTCCAGCTCGGCTGGTGCGTCGTCGGCGGCGGTCCAGCGGACCGTGAGCTCCCCCAGGGCCTGGATCTGCTCGAACCCGACGAGCCCCTCGCGGTAGAGCTCGAGCAGCGCCAGGAACCGCGCCACGATCTCCAGTGTGCTCTGGCAGTCGGCGCACAGCGACCGGAACGTGGCGGTTCGCGCACGGATGAGCTTGTCGCGCAGGATCGCGGCGTGCTCGCGCACGCTCACCCGCACCTGGTGTACGTGGTCGATCGAGACCACCGGGATCGGTCTCGGGGTGAGCGCCTTGGTGGCCAGCGCGGCGAGCCGGTCGGGTCCGATGCCGAGCACGAGATCGGGCAGCGCCTCGGCGTACCGCGGCTCCAGCGCGACCGCCCGCGGGTAGCGCCGCCCGGAGGCCGACTCCAGGCCGGCGATGTGCGCCGCCGCCTCCTTGAATGCCTTGTACTGCAGGAGCCGCGCGAACAGCAGGTCCCGCGCCTCCAGCAGGGCGAGGTCCTCCTCGTCCTCGACCGCGGCCGCGGGCAGCAGCCGGGTGGCCTTGAGGTCGAGCAGCGTCGATGCCACGACCAGGAACTCGGTGACCTCGTCGAGATCCCACTCGTCGCCCATGCCCCGGATGTACGCGATGAACTCGTCGGTGACCCGGTGCAGCGCGACCTCGGTCACATCCAGCTTGTGCTTGCTGATGAGCTGCAGCAGCAGGTCGAAGGGCCCGGTGAAGTTGACCAGGCGGACCTGGAACCCGGCCACCGCATCGTCCGTCGTTGCGGTGGCGGATGGCGTGGACTCCGGCGGGGGGGCGGTCACCTGCCGACCGTAGCGCAGGTTTCTACCCGCGCTCGGCATGGGCGGCGATGACCTCACGGGCGAGTTGCCGGTAGTTGCGCGCGCCGGACGAGGCCGGGTCGAGCGAGGTGATCGGGGTGCCCGCGACCGTCGACTCGGGGAACTTCACGGTCTTCGTGACGACCGTCTGGTACACCTTGTCGCCGAACGCCTCCACGACGCGCTGCAGCACCTGGCGGCAGTGCGTGGTGCGGCTGTCGTACATGGTCGCGAGGATGCCCTCGAGCTCGAGGTTGAAGTTGAGCCGCTCGCGTACCTTGTCGATCGTGTCAAGGAGCAGCGCGACACCGCGCAGGCTGAAGAACTCGCACTCCAGCGGGATGAGTACGCCGTGCGCGACGGTGAGCGCGTTGATGGCCAGCAGGCCGAGTGAGGGTTGGCAGTCGATCAGGATGTAGTCGTACTCCCGCAGTACCGGGCGCAGGATCCGGGCGAGCGCCATCTCGCGGGCGACCTCGGTGACGAGCTGGATCTCGGCCGCGGACAGGTCGATGTTGGCGGGCATCAGGTGCAGCCCCGCCACATCGGTCTTGATCAGGATGTCCTCGACACCGATGTCGTCCTGCATGAGGACGTTGTAGATCGACATGTCGAGGTTGTGCGGGTTGACGCCGAGGCCGACCGAGAGGGCACCCTGCGGATCGAAGTCCACGAGGAGGACCTTCCGGCCGTACTCCGCGAGCGCCGCACCCAGGTTGATCGTCGTGGTCGTCTTGCCGACGCCGCCCTTCTGGTTGGCCATGGCGATGATGCGGGCCGGCCCGTGCCGGTCGGTGGGCATCGGCTCGGGGATCGGCCGACGCTGGGTGTACGCGGTCGGGTCGGCCGGCCCCAGCTCAGCGCCGAAGTTCAGCGCGGACTGTTGCTCGGCTCGGAGCGTCGAGGTCCACGCCTCGGCCTGGTCGCTAACGCCTACCATCTCCCTCAACGCCCTTCCCGGACGAACTCCCCGCCCCCTCGTGCCCAAATGGAGTTCACACCGTTGCCCGACTGTACGACACCCCTTGCTGGTCAAGCGGTAGACGACGTCGGCGTGTCGCTTGCTTTACCTGGCGCGGGCTCGCGGGTGTGCGGTCGCGTAGACCTCCCGGAGCCGGTCCACCGTGACCAACGTGTAGACCTGCGTCGTCGTCACGGACGCGTGGCCGAGCAGCTCCTGCACGACCCGGACGTCGGCGCCGCCGTCGAGGAGGTGGGTGGCGTACGAGTGGCGCAACGAGTGCGGCGACACGCCGGTCGCCCCGGCCCGCTCGGCCGACCGGCGCAGGATCCCCCAGGCCCCTTGCCGGGACAGCGGTCCGCCGCGGGCGTTGAGGAACACCGCCGGGGTACCTTGGCCGGCGGCCGCGAGTCCGGGCCGGGCGCGGACGAGGTACGCGTCGACCGCGGCCCGGGCGTACCCGCCGACCGGTACCAGCCGGGTCCGGCCGCCCTTGCCGTGCAACAGCACGGTGCCGTCGGCCAGGTCGAGGTCGTCGATCGCCGCGCCGACCGCCTCGGAGATCCGCGCGCCGGTACCGTACAGGAACTCCAGCAGGGCTCGGTCCCGTAGCCCGAGTGGCCCGCTGTCCGGAACGGCCAACAGACGCTCCACAGTGGACACATCCAGCGCCTTCGGTAGCCGGCGGGCCCGGGTCGGCGGCGACACCCCGCGGGCCGGGTCGGTGGGGCAGAGTCCCTCGCGCAGCGCGAACCGGTGCAGCCCGCGTACCGCGCTGACCGCCCGGGCCGCGGATGCGGCCGACAGCGCCGGCCGGTCGACGGCACCCTCGCGCAGGTGAACCAGGTACGCGGTCACCTGCCGCTCGGTCACCTCCGCCAGCTCGGCGATGCCGGCCGCGGCGAGCGTCGCCTCGTACCGGGCGAGGTCGCGCCGGTACGCGGTGAGCGTGTTGCCCGCGAGCCCTCGCTCGACCGTGAGGTGGTCGAGGTACGCCCGGACCGCGCGGGCGACGCTCAGGTGAGGACCAGGTCGGGTGCGTGGCTGGACATCCCGTGCGCCTCGGCGACCGGCCCGTACGTGACCTCACCGCCGTACGTGTTGAGGCCGAACGCCAAAGCCGGGTCGCGGCGCATCGCCTCGCGCCAGCCGTAGTTTGCCAACTCCAGTGCGTACGGCAGCGTGACGTTCGTCAGCGCGTACGTCGACGTGTGCGGAACCGCGCCGGGCATGTTGGCGACGCAGTAGAACAGGCTCTTGTGCACTTCGTACACGGGGTCGGCGTGCGTCGTCGGGTGCGAGTCCTCGAAGCAGCCGCCCTGGTCTATCGAGATGTCGACGAGCACGCTGCCCGGCATCATGCGGGACACCAGCTCGTTGGAGATCAGCGTGGGCGCCTTGGCCCCGGGCACCAGCACCGCGCCGACCACCAGGTCGGCGTCGAGTACCGCCTTCTCGATCTCGTACGTGTTGGACGCCACCGTCTGCAGGTGGCCCTGGTAGATCGCGTCGGCCTGGCGCAGCTTGTTGACGTTGCGGTCGAGCAGCAGCACCTCGGCCTGCATGCCGAGCGCGATGGCGGCGGCGTTCATCCCGGACACCCCGGCGCCGATCACGACGACCTTCGCCGCGTAGACGCCGGACACGCCGCCCATCAGAACGCCGCGGCCGCTGCCCTGGCGCATCAGGTGGTACGCGCCGACCTGCGGTGCCAACCGCCCGGCGACCTCGCTCATCGGGGCGAGGAGCGGCAGGGTGCGGTCGGGCAGCTCGACCGTCTCGTACGCGATGCCGGTCACTTTGCGGTCGAGCAGCGCGTCCGTGGTCTCCTTCGAGGCGGCCAGATGGAGGTAGGTGAAGAGCACCTGCCCGTCCTGCAGCCGGTGGTACTCCTCGGGGATCGGCTCCTTCACCTTGAGGATCAGCTCGCCGGCCTCCCACACCCCGTCCGCGGTGGGCAGGATCGACGCGCCGGCCGCGGCATAGTCCTCGTCCGGGATCGCGGATCCGAGTCCGGCTCCGGACTCGATGTACACCTCGTGACCGCGCCGGACGAACTCGAACACGCCCGCCGGCGTGATAGCTACGCGGTACTCGTGATTCTTGATCTCGCGCGGAACTCCGACCTTCACTGTGCTGGCCCCTTCCGGCGATGGCGCGCCGATGGCACCGTTGCCACCGGGGCGATCATCGCCCCATGCTGCACCATGCTATGTACCCACACATGCCGCTGTGTTACCGCGTAGCGGACCGTGGCGCGGCGGTGTCAACCCGTGCGCGACGGCAGCGGCGCGTCGGCCGGGCGCAGCGCGAGCCAGCCGGTGTCCCGTACCCGAGCGGCCGCCAGGAGCCCGACCAGGCAGGCCGCGTTCGTGATCTCGCCGGAGAACGCCATCGCGACCGCCTCGTCCAACGGCACCCGGTGGACGGCCAGCCCGGCCTCCTCGTGGGTGCGCTGGTGCCGGTCGCCGTCCGGCACGGCAGCCAGGTTACGGGCCAGGTACAGCCGGATCAGCTCGGTCGAGAAGCCCGGCGACGTGTGTACGTCGGCCAGCAGGTGCCACTCCGCCGCGATCAGGTCGGCCTCCTCGGCGAGCTCCCGGGCCGCGGCGGCGGGCAGCGCCTCGCCGACCACGTCCACGAGGCCGGCCGGCAGCTCCCACAGCTGCGTACCGAGCGCCGGCCGGTACTGCCGGATCAGCACCACCCGGCCGTCATCGTCCAGCGCGACCACGCCGACTGCCCCGATATGTACCACGTAGTCCCGATCGACGACCGTCCCGTCGGGCATCTCCACCTCGTCCGTGACGACGCGGAAGATCGCGCTCGAGAACCGCTCATGGCGCTTGCGGACGCGGTACCCGTCCGGCTGGCCGGTCATCCGACGCCGGCCGGGTCGGCCGCCGCCGACCTGTCCCCGTCGGCCGCCCGGTCGCCGATCGGCGGGACGCCGCCGGGCCGGGCCGTGGCGCCGTTGCGGGCGGCCGCGAGGTCCATCGGCAGCCGGTCGGCCGCGTTGTACGCGAGCGCGGCGCCGACGAACCCGGCGAACAGCGGATGGGGGCGGGTCGGCCGGCTCTTCAGCTCGGGGTGCGCCTGGGTGCCCACGAAGAACGGGTGCAGTGCGCGGTCCAGCTCGGCGAACTCGACGAGCCGGTCGTCCGGCGAAGTACCGGAGATCCGCAGGCCCGCCCTGGTGAGCCGGTCGCGGTAGGCGTTGTTCACCTCGTACCGGTGCCGGTGCCGCTCGTACACCTCGGGGGTGCCGTACGCCTGGGCGACCAGCGAGCCCGGCGTCAGGACGGCCGGGTAGGCACCCAGCCGCATCGTCCCGCCCAGGTCGCCGCGGCCGGCCACGATCTCCTGCTGATCGGTCATCGTGGCGATCACCGGGTGGGCGGTGTCCGGGTCGAACTCGGTCGAGTTCGCCCCGTCGAGGCCGGCCAGGTGCCGCGCCACCTCGATGGTCATGCACTGCAGCCCGAGGCACAGGCCGAGGCAGGGAATGCCGTTCTCGCGGGCGTACCGGGCCGCTCCGATCTTGCCCTCGATGCCGCGCACGCCGAAGCCACCCGGGATCACCACGCCGTCGACGCCGTGCAGCGCGGCCGCGGCACCGGCCGGGTGCACGCACTCGTCGCTGGGCACCCAGCGCAGGTCGACCCGGGCCCGGTGGGCGAACCCGGCCGCCCGGATCGCCTCGCTGACCGAGAGGTACGCGTCGGGCAGGTCGACGTACTTGCCCACGATCGCGACGGTCACCCGCTGCTCCGGGTGGTGTACCCGGTCCAGCAGGTCGTCCCAGCGCGTCCAGTCGACATCGCGGAAGGACAGGCCCAGCTGGCGTACCACGTACGCGTCGAGCCCCTCGCGGTGCAGCACCTTGGGGATGTCGTAGATGCTCGGCGCGTCCGGCGCGGACACCACGGCCTCGCGGTCGACGTCGCAGTAGAGCGCCAGCTTCTCCTTGAGCTTCGCCGGGATCTCCCGATCCGAGCGGCAGACGAGCGCGTCCGGCTGGATACCGATGTTGCGCAGGCTGGCGACCGAGTGCTGGGTGGGCTTGGTCTTCAGCTCGCCGGACGGGGCCAGGTACGGCACGAGCGATACGTGCAGGAAGAAGCAGTTGTCCCGGCCGATGTCGTGCCGGACCTGCCGGATCGCCTCCAGGAACGGCAACGACTCGATGTCGCCGACCGTACCGCCGACCTCGGTGATGACGACGTCGGGTGCGGGGCCGCCCAGGTCCCGGGAGTCGGGCGCCGCCATGGCCCGGATCCGGGCCTTGATCTCGTTGGTCACGTGCGGGATCACCTGGACGGTGTCGCCCAGGTACTCGCCGCGCCGCTCCTTGGCGATCACCTCGGAGTAGACCTGGCCGGTCGTCACGTTCGCCTGCCGGGACAGGTTGCGGTCGAGGAACCGCTCGTAGTGCCCCACATCGAGGTCCGTCTCCCCACCGTCGTCCGTCACGAAGACCTCGCCGTGCTGGAACGGGTTCATCGTCCCCGGGTCGACGTTCAGGTACGGGTCGAGCTTCTGCATGACGACCCGCAGCCCGCGGGCGGTCAGCAGGTTCCCGAGGCTCGAGGCCGTCAGGCCCTTGCCGAGCGAGGAGGCCACGCCCCCGGTGACGAAGATGTGCTTGGGCGGGTTAACTGCGGTCCGCGATGGGGCCAACGCCTGCTCCCGTGGTCGTCGCTGCCTGGACTGCAGATGAGTGATCCACTACGGACCTGATCACACGATCCACGGGATTTCACGGTAACACCTCCCCGGCCGTCGCCGGCGGCGCACTCGCCGCACGGTGGGGCAGATCATCGCGGTACGGCATGGCCGGGGGCGATGTGGCCGGTGGGTCGGTCGTCGGTGCCGGCTTTGCTGCCGGCTCCGGTGCCGGGTCGGCGGTCGGGTCGGCGGTCGGGTCGGCCGTCGGTTCGTCGACCGGTGCCGGCTGGCCGGCCGCGAGCGGGTCGTCGAGGGCGACCGTCCGGTCGTCGGCGTGGCCGAGGACCTGCAAGGCGCCGAGCGCGGCGAGCGGCACCACGGTCGCCGCCGCGGCACCGGCCACGTTCAGTGCGGCCTCGTTGAACAGGCCGGCGATCACGCTGGCCACGGCGACCCCGGCGAATCCGGCCCGGACGGCCGGGTACAACCCGAACAGGCGCTTCAGGCCGCCCCAGTTGCGAAGTAGGGCGAACCACACAAACAGCGCTGAACTGATCGCCAGGAGGGTCAGCGGGCTGGTCGCGAACGCGACGACGTTGGCCGCGCCGGTGCGATGGACGACCGGGCCGCCGGAACCGTCGCCCAGCTGGGTGAGGAAACGGCCCAGGCTCCCCCGCTGCTCCTCCGGCCGGCGCAGGTCCAGCAGCGCGAAGCCGGTCGTCACCGCGAGCCCGGCGAGCATCGCCCAGGCCAGCCGTACGAACGTGAGCCAGCCGCCGGTCGCGAGCGCCGCCGCGATGCACACGCCCGCGGTCAACGCCACCGCGCCGCCCGCGTCGGCGCCGAGGTAGGGGCTGCCGACCAGGAGCACGCCGATACCGCCAAGGACCGCGATCAGCGGGGGACGCCACCGCCGGGGTACCCGCTGGGCCGCGTACCCCGCCGTCAGCAACAGGCCGGCCAGGAACGTGCCCAGGCCGACCGTACCGACCCCGGCGTACCGCCCGCCTTCGAGCGCCGAGTACCCGGCGACGCCGTTGAGCTGAAGGCGCGCGCCGGTCAGCAGGTCCAGCCCCACGATCGCGGCGGCCGCGACAGCGACCCCGATAAACGGGCCGAGGGTACGCCGGCGCAGTGGGCGGACGAGCACGGCCGCGGTGGCGACCGCCAAGGCCACCATGCTGACCGCAAGGAACACGAGGCCGGGGCGCCCACTGCGCCACCACGGGATCCCGTCCGCGAGCAGCGCGGCCGGGATCGCCAGGGCGGCGGCGGTCAGCGCGATCTCGGCCGCCAGGAACAGGTACCGGGGCGGCCGCCGGTACGGCATCGGGCCGCCGTGCCGCCGGGCCCGGCGCAGCAGCGGTATCACCGCCACGAACAGCAGCGCCTGTACGCCGGCCAGCCCGGCGAAGAACTGCGCCGACACCCGGCGCTGGGCACCGGCCTCGGTGTCCGCGTCGGACAGCCGGCCGACCGCTGCGGCGAGATCGGCCGGGCGGCCCTCGGTGCGGTCGGCCGGGTGGCCGGCGAACAACCGCTGCGGTGCCGGCTCGTCCAGTGCGGCCAGTGCCGTCGGGGCGAGGTCGACCAGGGGCAGGTACCCGGGCCGCCCGGTGCTGGCCGACGTGAGCCAACCGCCGGACCAGCCCGGCCCGTCCGCGATCGCCACGTGCAGGCGCGAGGTCTGGTCGGTGTCCGAGAGTCCGGCGACCAGGAGCAGCGAGCGCTCCGGCCGGGCGGCGAGCACCTGGGCGAGCCCCCGGTCGACCCGGGCGGCCGCCACCTTCCGGGTGGCCGGCGTCGTACCGCTGACGATGCCGAGGTCGACGATGCCAAGCCGGCAGCTGGCCAGGAGCCCGGCCAGATCCGGTGGCGGCACCGCGGCGTACTTGTCCACCCGGCCAAACGGGTGGGCCGCCGCGATCGCCGCACCCGGGCCGATCGCGGCCGTACACCGGACGGACTCGGCAAGTGCGCCCGGCACGCTGCCCCACGGCAGCTGGTCCTGGTGGTACAAGACCAGATCCTGCTGGTCGGGCAGTTTGGCGCCGATCCGGTCCGGCGTCTCGACGGTGACCGCGAGCGGCGGGCACTCCCCGACGGCCGGCGCCATGTTGCGCATGGCGTAGTTCCCGGCGCCGAGCGTCACCCAACCGTCGGCCGGGCAGGTCGGTCGCTGGGCCGACCGTACCGAGAGGGCACCCATGGCGCCGCGCTGGGCGACCGTCCAGAGTGTCGGCGTGTTGACCGGATCCACGTCGTCCCACCGCAGCCCGGGCGCGCCGGCGATCACGACATAGTCGGCGCGCTCCCGCGACACGCCGGGCGTGGGCGCCATGAGCAGGCCGAACACGCTCGCGATCGCTACCGCTGTGGCCGCTGCCACGGGCGCGATCCGCAGCAGCGCCCCGCCCATCGTCGTACGGGTCATCGCGGCCTCGTGGACGTGGCGCTGGCGAGCTCGGCGTACACGGCCCGGATCTGGGCGAGCGTGTCCGCCTCGGTGGGCCACGTCTGCGCCCGGGCCAGTCCGCGCGCGGCGTACCCGGCACGCCGAGCCGGGTCGTCGAGCAGCTCCCGGACGGCGCGGTCCAGCGCATCGACGTCGCCGGCCGGTACGAGGACCGCGGCATCGCCCACCAGCTCGGGTATCCCGCCGACCGCGGTGGCGACCAGCGGGGTACCGCTGTGCAACGCCTCCTGCGCGAACAGCTGCCGGGCCTCCCACACGCTGGTGACGACGGCCAGGTCGGCGGCGGCCAGCAGGTCCGCCACGTCGGTCCGCTGGCCGAGCAGCGCCACCGGCGCCCGCGCGGCGGAGATGTCGGCGGCCAGGTCGAGATAGCTGGGGCCGGTGCCGGCGATCACCACGGCCGGCACCGGCGACCGGTCGTGCCACCGGGCCGCGGCCGCGATCAGCGTCGGGTACCCCTTCTGCGGGTGCAGCCGGCCGACCGAGAGGAGCAGCGGGGTGGCCGAGTCGAGACCCAGCTCGGCGCGTACCGCGGCCGCCGACCGGCGCGGCGCCGGCAGGGTGGGCGCCGCGATGGCGCCCAGCCGAGCGTCCGGCGCACCGAGCCGTGCGGAGCGCGACGAGGTCCGCGGAGG
>JAEHDK010000352.1 GCA_016880465.1 Micromonosporaceae bacterium | reverse complement strand
CGGCGAACGGCCGGCTGGCTTCGGTACCGGCCGTCGGCGCCGCGATGCCCGGCAACGGGTCCACTGTGGACTCTGCGGCGGTGAAGCCCAAGGCCGCAACGCCGCGGACTAAAAGTGCCGCCGGAGGGGCGACCCGGCAGCGCCGACCCATGGCGGAGACTGCCGCCCTGGTCGCCGCCATCGAGGCCGTCCAACCGGACGTGACCGAGGCGGATCTGGCTGCCCAGCTCGGCATCAGCACGTCCCGGCTGAAGACGATCAAGCGCGAGATGCGCGCGCTGGAGCCGGTGTCACCGGCGCCGGCCAAGGCGGAGCTGGCGGCGGCCTGACCCGCCGGCTCGCCGTGGCTAGCTGCGCGGCACCGCGGCCGAGCCGGTCAGCACCGGCGTGGTGGAGGCGGCCGGGAGGTTGATCGTCACCTCCAGGCCACCGCCGTCCAGCGCCGTCGCGAGTACCACACCACCGTGTGCGTCCGCGACGGCCCGCACGATGGACAGCCCGAGGCCCGAGCCGCGGGCGCCGGTACGGTCGCGCCCGCCCCGGCGGAACGGATCGAACAACGCGGGTACGTCGGCCGGGTCGACCTCGAAGCCGGTGTTCCCGACGACCAACCAGGAATGCGTCTCGTCGGAACCGGTACGGACCCACAGCCGGCCGCCGAGGTGGTTGTACCGCACCGCGTTCTCCACCAGGTTCCCGGCGAGCCGGTCGAGCAGGCTCGGGTCCCCGACGACCGGCGCCGGCTCCAGGTCGCGGTCGACCGTGACACCGAGCCGGGCCACCTCCGCGCGGGCGACGTCCAGCGCGGCCGCCGCCCCCACCGAGAGGTCGGCGGAGACCTTGCGGAACAGCCGCCGGCCGGCCTGTGCCTCGCTGCGGGCGAGCGTGAGCAGCGCCTCCAGCAATGCGTTCGCCCGCTCCGAGGCGTCCCGGACCACGGTCGCCATCCGGCGGTACTCCGCGACGTCCGCGTCCGGATCGGCGAGCGTCACGTCGATCTCGGTGCGCATGACGGCCAACGGCGTACGCAGCTCGTGCGAGGCGTTGGCCACGAACCGTTTCTGGCTCTCGAAGGCGCCGCCGATCCGGTCCAGCATCGCGTCGAACGTGGCGGCCAGCTCCGCCACCTCGTCGTCGGCGCCGGTGTACCGGATCCGCTCGTCCAGCGTCGCCTCGCCGAGCCGCTGCGCGGTGGCCGTCACCTGGTGCAGCGGCCGCAAGGCGCGACCGGCGACCGCGTACGCCCCGGCGATGCCCGCCACGCTGACCACGGCGAGCGCAAGGAGGCCCTTGATGAGCAGCTCGACCCGGTCGACGCCGGTCGAGTCGCCGACGAGCAGGGCGGCGGGCACGATGAGCAGGCCGCCCGCGCCGATCAGCAGTACCCCGTTGAGCAGCGTGAGCCGCAGCCGGAGGGTGGGCCGGACCCGGCGGCGATCCGGCCGGGCGTCATAGACGGTCACTGCCCCGCTCCGGTCTGGGGAACCCGGTACCCCGCGCCGACGACCGTGTCGATCAACGGCGGGTCACCGAGCTTCTTGCGCAGTGTCATCACGGTGACCCGTACGGTCGTGGTGAACGGGTCGGCGTTGGCGTCCCATACCCGTTCCAGCAGTTCCTCGCTCGACAGCACGCCACCGCGCGCCTTGAGCAGCTCCTCCAGTACACCGAACTCCTTGCGGGTCAGCTCGACCGGCAACCCCCCGCGGATGACCAACCGGCGGGACTGGTCGAGTACGAGGTCGGCGACGACGAGCACCGGCGGCGCCGCCGGGGTGGCCCGCCGGCCCAACGCCTGGACCCGCGCGACGAGCTCGTCGAAGGCGAACGGCTTCGGCAGGTAGTCGTCGGCGCCGAGCTGCAGCCCGCCCACCCGGTCGGCGACCCGGCCGCTGGCCGTCAGCATGAGGACCCGGGTCAGCGCGCCGGACGCGACGAGGTCCGCGCAGATCTGGTCACCGTGGACACCCGGCAGGTCGCGGTCGAGCACCACGACGTCGTACCGGGTCACGAACGCCATCTCGTGACCGGCCGAGCCGTCGTAGGCGACGTCGACGGCCATCCCCTGCCGGCGCAGTCCCCGGGCGATCGCGTCGGCCAGGCTGCGCTCATCCTCCACCACCAGGACCCGCACACGGCCGAGGGTAGCGCCGGCCCGCCCGCCGTCGTCGAGTCGCTACCGCAGGTACCGGATCACCGCAACCTGGTCGCCGGTCAGCCAGCAGACGATGTACCCTCCGCCGGGCGCCCGTACGGGTACGGGGTCGCAGGAGCCCGTCACGCCGGACAGCACGCCGATCGGCACGACTCCGCGGCGAGCCACGTCGAGCACGCCGAACCACACGCGTGCGGTCTCCTGGTGGAACTGGGTCATCAGCGCATACCCCCGGTCCGGCCAGGGGATGGTCGCGTCCCAACCGGACAGCTCGAACAGTCTCCGGCCGTCGGCGTCGAGCACCCACCGCCGGGGATCGGTGCCCGTGTCGTCCATCGGGTACGCCAGCAGGTGCCCCTCGCCCAGTTCGGGCGCCCAGCGCCAGGCATGCCGCTGCCGGTCCCGCGCACCGGTGTGCGGGTCGAGCGTGACCGTCTCCAGCTCGGTACTGAGGCAGAGCTGGTGGCCGCACGGCCACATGCCCGTGAGCGGGATCGGTTCCGACTGCCAGCGGGGCGTCAACGTGGCCGCATCGAACCCGTTGAGAACCGCCCCATTCCCTTTGATCATCGGGCCGCTCCCGACCAGGAGCGTGTCCCCGAGGAAGACCACCCACCAGTCCTGGTCCGGCGCGGCCGGGACAACGTGGCGGCTGGCCAGGACCGTGCCGCTACCCAGGTCCCACAGCTCGATCCGGCCGGTCTTGTCGAGCAGGGCCATCCGCTGGGCGATCCCGGTACCCTGCGGGCCGGTGTCGAACGCCATGGTCGGGTTCTCCGATCCGGTCAGCCGCAGCGTCCACGCCGGCCGGCCGGTACGCACGTCAACGGCGGCCAGCTCGTACCTGCTCTCGGCCGGCTGCATGGTCTGGGCGCACGCCATGGCCGGGCACGGTGCCTCGAGCACCAGCACCCGGGAGCCGGCCAGCTCGGCATTCGGTGCGCCGGACCGGGTCCACAGCCGCTGCCCGGTCGGGACGGCGTAGGCCACGGTCTCAAACCGGACCGCGTCCGGCCCACCCGAGACGACCAGCAGCACCCCGGACATGGCGGTGACCGAGAAGAAGGTGGAGTTCGGCACGACCCCCGTCGCCACCTCGGCCGTCCACAGTGGAGAGCCGTCGCGCAGCCGGTACGCCGCCAGCGTGGCGACCTCGGACCGGACGGTGACCGTGGCGAATACGTCGCCGGTGACCGCGTACCCCTGGACGCCGGCGGGCAGGGTGAACACCGTGCTGAGCCGAACCCGGGCGGATGCACCGCCGCCCAGCGCCGCAACGCTCAGCGCCAGCATGGCGATCACGGCGGCCGCGAGTACCCGGGTCCGGTGTCGGAAGCGGGCCAGCCACCCGCCGAGCCGGCCACCTACGCAGGGCTCCGGTGTGTCCGGCGGGTCCCGGTCCATGCCCAGATCGATGAGCACGCGGCGACCCTATGGCCGGCGAGCGCTCGCCGCCTCCCCGCCGCCGGTCGGCATGACGTCGTGCGGCCCGTCCAGGCGGGACATCCAGCCGGTCACCTCGCGCGCGACGTCCTGCGCGGTGAGCCCGAGATCCGAGAGGATCTCCGCCCGGGTGCCGTGCGGATGCCAGCCCGGCGGTACGCCGAGATCGCGCAGCGGCAGGTCCACGCCCGCGTCGCGCAGCTGCTTGGACACCGCGTCGCCGATGCCGCCCGCGCGGATGCCGTCCTCCACGGTGACGACGAGCCGGTGCTGGCGGGCGAGGCCGGTCACCGCGGCCGGCACCGGCCGGACCCAGCGCGGGTCGACGACCGTCACGCCGTAGCCCTGCTCGGCGACCCGGGCGGCCACCGCGACGCCCAGGTGGGCGAACGGCCCGACCGCGACGAGCAGCACGTCACGGCGCCCGTCGGGCGACTCGCTCAGCACGTCGACGCCGCCGACCTGCCGGATCGCGGGCAGCTCGTCCGGGACCGAGCCGGTGGGGAACCGGACGACCGTCGGGCCGTGGGTGACCGCGACGGCCTCGCGCAGCTCGGCGCGCAGCGTCGCGGCGTCCCGCGGTGCGGCGATCCGCAGCCCGGGTACGGCGCCGAGGACCGACATGTCCCAGATGCCGTAGTGGCTGGGTCCGTCCGCCCCGGTGATGCCGGCCCGGTCGAGGACGAACGTCACCGCAAGGCGGTGCATCGCCACATCGAGGAGTACCTGGTCGAATGCCCGGTTGAGGAAGGTGGCGTAGATCGCGACGACGGGGTGCAGCCCGCCGAGCGCCAGGCCGGCGGCCGAGGTGACCGCGTGCTGCTCGGCGATGCCGACGTCGTAGGCCCGGTCCGGGTACTTGGCGGCGAGCTTGGCGATGCCGGTCGACTCGCCCATCGCGGCGGTGATGCCCACGATGTCCGGCCGCTCGTCGGCGAGCGCGACCAGCTCGTCGGCGAACACGCCGGTCCACTTGACGCTCGACGGGGCGAGCGTCTTGCCAGTCTCCGGGTCGAAGGCGCTGCTCGGGCTGTGCAGGCAGTCGACGTCGTCGTCCTCGGCCGGGCGGTACCCGTACCCCTTGCGGGTGACCGCGTGGACGATGACCGGACTGCCGTACCGCTTGGCGCGGCGCAGGGCCGACTCGACGGCCGCCACGTCGTGCCCGTCGACCGGGCCGACGTACTTGATGCCGAGGTCCTCGAACATCGCCTGCGGGGCCACCGCGTCCTTGATGCCCTTCTTGACCGCGTGCAGCGCCTCGTAGAGCGGCCGGCCGACGAGGGGGGTGTGCTCCAGCGCGTCCTTGACCAGGTCGAGCACCTTCTCGTAGCCCGGGTTCAGCCGCAGGGTGGCGAGGTGGTCGGCGAGCCCGCCGATCGTCGGTGCGTACGACCGGCCGTTGTCGTTGACGACGATGACCAGCGGGTTGCGGGTGGCGGCGATGTTGTTGAGCGCCTCCCAGCACATGCCG
>JAEHDK010000035.1 GCA_016880465.1 Micromonosporaceae bacterium | reverse complement strand
TCTACGCCCGCCGGTCGCGCGCCGAGCGGGCCGGCATCACGGTGTCCGCCGGGCTGGTCGTGCTGCTGGTCTGGTTGTTGGTCGAACCGCTGGCGCTGCGGATCGGCCTGACGGCGCTGCTCGCCATCGCGACGCCGGCGCTCGTCGTCATTACGCTCGATCGGAGAAGCTGACCATGACGCTGACCCTGCTGCCCTCGGTGGACGTGGCGGACGGCCAGTCGGTACGCCTGGTCCAGGGGGCGGCCGGTACCGAGACCGGCTACGGCGATGCGCTGGGCGCGGCGCTCGCTTGGCAGCGCGACGGTGCCGAGTGGATCCACCTCGTCGACCTCGACGCCGCGTTCGGCCGGGGGTCCAACGCCGAGCTGCTCGCCGGCATCGTCAAGCGCCTCGACGTCGCGGTGGAGCTGTCCGGCGGGATCCGCGACGACGAGTCGCTGCGCGGCGCACTGGCGACCGGGGCGACCCGGGTCAACCTCGGTACGGCGGCCCTGGAGGACCCGTCGTGGTGTGACCGGGTCGTGGCCGAGTACGGCGACCGAGTGGCGGTGGGGCTGGACGTACGCGGCCGGACGCTTTCCGCCCGCGGCTGGACCCGCGACGGCGGCGACCTGTTCGACGTGCTCGTCCGGTTGGAGGCGGCCGGCTGCGCCCGCTACGTGGTCACCGACGTGCACCGCGACGGTACGCTCACCGGACCCAACCTCGACCTGCTGCGCTCCGTGTGCGGGCACACCGACCGCCCGGTCGTGGCCAGCGGCGGGGTGTCCACACTGGACGACCTCCGGGCGCTCGCCGGCCTCGGGCCCGTCGGGGTCGAGGGGGTGATCGTGGGCAAGGCGCTGTACGCCGGCGCGTTCACGATCCCGCAGGCACTGGCGGTGCTCGCATGATCGCCCAGGCCGGCCCGGCCGGCGCCCAGGGGGACAGATGACCGTCGCCGTGCGGGTGATCCCCTGCCTCGACGTCGCCGAGTCGGCCGGCCCGGCCGGGGGCCGGGTCGTCAAGGGCGTCCGGTTCGCCGACCAGCGCGACGCCGGCGATCCGGTCGCGCTCGCCGCCGCCTACGACGCGGCGGGCGCGGACGAGCTGGTGTTCCTGGACGTCACCGCGTCGGCCGACGGCCGTGCCACGATGCTCGACGTGGTCCGGCGTACGGCCGAGTCGGTGTTCATCCCGCTCACCGTGGGCGGCGGCGTGCGCCGCGTGGCCGATGTGGACCTGCTGCTGCGGGCCGGCGCGGACAAGGTCGGCGTGAACACCGCCGCGATCGCCCGACCGGCGCTGCTCACCGAGATCGCCGAGCGGTTCGGCCGCCAGGTGCTCACGCTCTCCCTCGACGTACGCCGGGCCGCCGGGGTGCCCAGCGGGTTCGAGGTGACGACGCACGGCGGTCGGCAGGGTACCGGGCTGGACGCGGTGGAGTGGGCGCGGCAGGGCACCGCCCTCGGGGCCGGCGAGATCCTGCTCAACTCGATGGACCGGGACGGTACCAAGGACGGCTTCGACCTCACCCTCATCGCGGCGGTGCGGTCGGCGGTGACGACGCCGGTGATCGCCAGCGGCGGCGCGGGTACGGTCGGGCACTTCCCGCCGGCCGTCGCCGCGGGGGCGGACGCCGTGCTGGCCGCGAGCGTGTTCCACTTCGGCGAGCTGGCGATCGGCGACGTGAAGGCCGCGTTGCGGGCGGCCGGCCACGAGGTGCGCTGATCCTCAGGGCAGCAGCAGGTTGACGTCGCCGAACTCGTGCCAGCGGTAGCCGCCCGCCAGCGCCTCGGTGTAGCACCGCGACACCAGCTCGGCGCCGGCGATCGCCTCCAGCATGTCCAGGTGCGACGCCTGCGGCTCGTGGAACCCGGTGAGCAGGCCGTCGACGACCCGTACCCGGTGCTCCGGCGTGACCACCAGCTCGGTCCAGCCCTCGGCCGGGACCACGGTCCCGTCCGGCCGCGCGGCGCTCTCCAGCGCCCGCACCACGGTCGTACCGACGGCCACCACTCGACCGCCCCGCGTTCGAACTTTCTCAACTCCCTCCAGAACTGCCTTCGAGAAAAAATAACGCTCACTTCCGGGGC
>JAEHDK010000351.1 GCA_016880465.1 Micromonosporaceae bacterium | reverse complement strand
CGGCCCGGGTCGCGGACGCCCGGGCCGCGTTTCTGGCCGCCCGGGTCGCTGACCGCTCGACGGCCGCCCCGGCCACCGCGGGGTCCACAGTGGATCCGGCCGCCTGGAGGTTCGGGTCCGGCTCGACGTCCTCGGGCGGGCCGAGCGATGCGGCGCCCGCGGGCGTCAGCCCCGCCGCCCGGGCCGCTCTCGCCACGGTCGTGATTGCCGTACGCAGTCGCCGGGCCGGTTTGGCATTTGGCTGCACCGCGGCGACGCGTACCAGGTAGCGCTGTTCTTCCTGGCCGAGTAGCGCGGTGACCCGAGCCAGCAGGTCGTCGCGGGCCCGGTCGGCGAGGCCGCGGATCGCCTGGTCGCCGAAGACCGCCTCGAGCGCCCGGTGGGCGGCTGGCGCACCGCCGCCGACCGCGATCTCGGCGCCGGCCGGCGCAACCGTGGGCGAGGCGAAGACCGCGACCATGACGAGCAGCCCGGTGGCGTTCACGGTGTAGGCGGCGACCCGGGCGGTGGTGCGCTTGCCGCCCGTCTCGTGGCGGACCAGATCGAGCATGCCGCGATGCCACTCCCGGACGAGCTGGTCGACCCGCTGCGCGAGGTCCGGTGCGGGCCGCATCAGATCGATGCCGGTCAAACCGCCGCCCGGCCCGGACCGTGCGGCCGCTAGCAGCTCGGCGCCTGCCGGATGCGCCTGCCAGGCATATGCGGCCTGCTCAGCGGCGTCGGTCGCGGCGCCCCGGAGCAGCGCGGTGAGGCCGGACTCGAGTGCGGTCCTCAGTTCGCGGCCGGGAGCTGGCCGGCCGGTGATCGCCGCGGTTATCCGGTTGCGCAGCCGGCCGAGGCGGGCCTGGAGGGTGGCGAGCAGCTGGCCGGTGCCGACGAACTCCTGCCACCGGGCGAGCACCTCGCCGTGCAGCAGCGTGCCGTCCCGTACGCCATGCCCCACAGTGGACAGCGCGGAGCGGTACGCGGCGCCGACGCGGTCGGTGAGCGCCTGGGCCGCGGCGACCTGGTCGTCGGCGGCCGTTGCGAGCCCGGCCACGGCCGGCCCGAGTGCGGCCAGTGCGCCGGCGACCGTCTGGCGGACGACGGCCGTCCGCGCGTCCGCGTCCCGGGCCAGCTCGGCCAGCCAGCTGCGGATCGGGGCGACCAGCCGGTCGGGCAGCAGCCCGTGGCCGTCGATGGTCGTCTCCGGTACGACGAACAGCGGCGCTCCGCTGAAGCCGTGCACCGCGAGTAGGTTCCCGAAGTGTGCGGCGACCTCGTCGGCCGACTCGGCGGCGACGCGGTCGAGGAGGAGCGCGATCGCGGCCCCGCGTTCCCGCGCGGTGGACAGCAGACCCCACGGGACCGCGTCCGTATAGCGCGCCGCGGTCGTGACGAACAGCCACAGGTCCGCGGCGGCGAGCAACTGGCTGGCGAGGAGCTGGTTGGCGTCGACGACCGAGTCGATGTCCGGCGCGTCGAGGATCGCGACTCCGGGCACCAGCGCCGGTGCCGCGACGAGTTGCAGCGTGTCGGGCGCCCGGGCGGCCGCGGTCGTCCGGGTGAGGCCGGGCAGCAGGTGCTGGCGGCGGAACCACGACGCATCCGACGGGTGCGAGACGAGGACCGGCGCCCGGGTGGTCGGCCGCAGTACGCCGGCCGGGCTCACCGGCGCCTCGACCAGGCTGTTGACCAGTGTGGACTTGCCCGCGCCGGTCGACCCGCCAACGACCACCAGGAGCGGCGCGTCGAGCCGGGCGAGGCGGGGCAGCAGGTAGTCGTCGAGCTGGGCGACGAGCACGTCACGGGTACGAGCCGCCGGGCCGGCGGACGCCGTGGCAAGCGGCAGCGGCGTCTCGGCGACCGCCGCGCGCAGCGCGGGCAGCGCCTCGGCGAGGGGGGTTGGCCGCTGGTCGCCGTGCGTCGACACGCGTACAGCGTGCCCGATCAATTGGTGACCGACAACCTGCCGCGCGCGGCCGGAGTTGCGCCGAGCCGGCTCAACCCCCGGCTTGACGGTACGGGAGCGCGTGGCACTATTGAGTCCGACTCACTCAACTTAACCTGGCCGCCGCGGCCGACCGGCTTGTGACCGACCGGCTGACCGGCGCCCCCACCTGGAGGAACGCAAACATGGCACGTGCGGTCGGCATCGACCTCGGGACGACCAACTCGGTGGTCGCGGTACTCGAGGGCGGTGAGCCCACCGTGATCGCGAACGCCGAGGGGTCGCGTACCACGCCGTCGATTGTGGCATTCGCGAAGAACGGCGAGGTGCTCGTCGGCGAGGTCGCGAAGCGCCAGGCGGTCACGAATCCGGACCGGACGATCCGGTCGGTCAAGCGGGAAATGGGCACGAACTGGTCCATTGATATCGATGGCAAGCAGTACACCGCGCAGGAGATCTCCGCGCGGGTGCTGATGAAGCTCAAGCGCGATGCCGAGTCGTACCTGGGCGAGCAGATCACCGACGCGGTGATCACCGTCCCGGCGTACTTCAACGACGCTCAGCGGCAGGCCACCAAGGAGGCCGGGGACATCGCCGGCTTCAACGTGCTGCGGATCGTCAACGAGCCGACCGCGGCCGCCCTCGCGTACGGCCTGGACAAGGGCTCCAAGGAGCAGACGGTCCTCGTCTTCGACCTGGGCGGCGGCACCTTCGACGTGTCGCTGTTGGAGCTGGCCGAGGGCGTGATCGAGGTCAAGTCCACCAGCGGTGACAACCACCTCGGTGGCGACGACTGGGACGAGCGAATCATCGACCACCTGGTCAAGACGTTCCGCGGCCAGCACGGCATCGACCTCGCGCAGGACAAGATGGCGATGCAGCGGCTGAAGGAGGCGGCGGAGAAGGCCAAGATCGAGCTGTCCGCGGCCACCACGACGTCGATCAACCTGCCGTACATCACCGCCGGCCCGGCCGGCCCCCTGCACCTGGACACGACCCTGACCCGGGCCGAGTTCCAGCGCATGACGCAGGACCTGCTCGACCGGTGCAAGGGCCCGTTCGAGCAGGCCATCAAGGACGCCGGGGTCCGCCTCGCCGACGTCGACCACGTGATCCTCGTGGGCGGCTCGACCCGCATGCCGGCCGTGTCCGACTTGGTCAAGCAGCTCACCGGCAAGGAGCCCAACAAGGGCGTGAACCCGGACGAGGTGGTGGCCGTCGGTGCCGCCCTGCAGGCCGGCGTACTCAAGGGCGAGGTCAAGGACGTCCTGCTGCTCGACGTGACGCCGCTCTCCCTGGGCATCGAGACCAAGGGCGGCATCTTCACCAAGCTGATCGAGCGGAACACCACGATCCCGACCAAGCGTTCGGAGATCTTCACGACCGCGGACGACAACCAGCCGTCCGTACTCATCCAGGTGTTCCAGGGCGAGCGGGAGATCGCGGCCTACAACAAGAAGCTCGGCACGTTCGAGCTGACCGGGCTGCCGCCGGCGCCGCGCGGCGTACCGCAGATCGAGGTCACCTTCAACATCGACGCGAACGGCATCGTGCAGGTCTCGGCAAAGGACCTGGGTACGGGCAAGGAGCAGTCGATGACGATCACCGGTGGCTCGGCGCTGCCGAAGGACGACATCGAGCGCATGATGCGCGACGCGCAGGAGCACGCGGACGAGGACAAGCGCCGCCGCGAGGACGCGGAGGGCCGCAACATCGCCGAGCAGCTGCAGTGGCAGACCGAGAAGTTCCTGGCGGAGAGCGGCGACAAGCTGCCGGCCGACGCCAAGGAGGAGATGAACGAGGCGCTCGGCGAGCTGCGCAGCGCACTCGGGGGCACCGACATCGCGAAGATCCGGTCCGCCCACGAGCGGCTCGCGCAGGTCTCGCAGAAGGCCGGATCGCTGCTGTACTCGCAGGCCGACGCCGGTCAGAGCGGTGCCGGCGCCGGGCCGGGCGGTGGCCCGACCGGTGGGGCGCACGCCGCGGCGGATGACGTCGTCGATGCGGAGATCGTGGACGAGGACGACAAGAAGTGACCGAATCGCAGGCTGGGAAGGCGACTGGCGCAGCCGCGGACCCGGACGGCAGCGTCGAGGAGCAGGCGACCGGCACGCCCGAGGAGTCCGCGCCCGCGGACTCCGCGGGTGGCGACCGGGTCGTCGTGCGGAACAAGCGAAAGATCGACGGTGGTACCGGCGACAAGTCCGGTACCACCGCGCCAGCCGAGGCGGCGGCGGAGCCGCAGCCGAAGGCGGCCGAGGAACCGGCGGTGTCCGGCGACGAGGTGGCCGCGGTGGCGGCCCCGGCCGAGGTGCCGGAGGCCGCGGACACGGCCCTGGTCGACAGCGAGACCGAGCTCGCCCCGCTCGGCGCGGAGCTGGACGCGGTGCGCGCCGACCTGGCGGAGCTGACGAAGGATCTCCAGCGGGTCAGCGCCGAGTACGCCAACTACCGCAAGCGGGTCGAGCGGGACCGGGCCCTCGTGGTCGAGCAGGCGACGGGCGTCGTACTCGCCTCCCTGCTGCCGGTCCTCGACGACCTCGACCGGGCCCGGGAGCACGGCGACCTGGTCGGTCCGTTCGCCTCGGTGGCCGACCAGCTGGTGGCGACGCTCGGCAAGTACGGGCTGACCCCGTTCGGGGAGAAGGGCGAGGCGTTCGACCCGACCCGGCACGAGGCCGTCGCGCACCAGACGTCGGCCGAGGTCACCGAGCCCACCTGCGTCGAGGTGATGCGGCGCGGGTACCT
>JAEHDK010000350.1 GCA_016880465.1 Micromonosporaceae bacterium | reverse complement strand
GTTCACGATCACCGGTCGCGGCACGGTCGTCACCGGCCGGGCCGAGCGCGGCGTGCTCAAGCCGAACGAGGAGGTGGAGATCGTCGGCATCAAGGAGAAGTCGATGAAGACGGTCTGCACCGGCATCGAGATGTTCCGCAAGATCCTCGACGAGGCGCGTGCCGGCGAGAACGTCGGCCTGCTCTTGCGGGGTATCAAGCGCGAGGACGTCGAGCGCGGCATGGTCGTCGTGAAGCCCGGCTCCAACACGCCGCACACCCAGTTCGAAGCGCAGGTGTACATCCTGTCCAAGGAGGAGGGCGGCCGCCACACGCCGTTCTTCAACAACTACCGGCCGCAGTTCTACTTCCGTACCACGGACGTCACCGGCGTCGTCACGCTGCCCGAGGGCACCGAGATGGTCATGCCCGGCGACACGACGTCGATGACGGTCGCGCTGATCCAGCCGATCGCCATGGAGGAGAGCCTGCGGTTCGCGATCCGGGAGGGTGGCCGTACCGTCGGTGCCGGCCGGGTCACCAAGATCATAAAGTAGCTCGACTTGGTGTGCCGTACCTCGGTACGGCATACTGGTCAGGTTGTCCTGCGCAGGGCGGCTGGACCCCGGCTCGGCCGCCCGCGTACGGCGCCTGGCCATCGGTTCGGCGCCCGCCTCCCCGAGGTGGACCCGGCTCTCGCGAAGCTGGGGCCATGGGGACTCACGCCTGGCTGTCCAGGGCGGAGCCCGGCCCGGGGCAGCGACACGCCCGACCGCGGGGGTCGGTCGCGCGGGACGGACGGCTCATGGTCGGACGGCTCATGGTCGGACGGCTCCCAGCCGGCCGGCGCGGCGGGCAACAACCGCGGGGCAGCACCCGCGAACCAGCGGCATCGAGAGAAGGAACAGAAGCCACCATGGCGGGACAGAAGATCCGCATCCGGCTCAAGGCCTACGACCACGAGGTCGTCGACTCCTCGGCGCGAAAGATCGTCGAGACGGTGACGCGCACCGGTGCGCAGGTCGCGGGCCCGGTGCCGCTGCCCACGGAGATCAACCGTTACTGCGTGATCCGCTCGCCGCACAAGTACAAGGACTCGCGCGAGCACTTCGAGATGCGTACGCACAAGCGTCTGATCGACATCATCGATCCCACCCCGAAGACGGTCGACTCGCTCATGCGCCTCGACCTACCGGCCGGTGTCGACATCGAGATCAAACTCTAGGCGGCCGCCAGTGGACGTAGCCGAGCGGAGTCCACGGTCAAGCGGCCGTGTGACCGACAAGCAGAGGGCCGAGTAGACATGGACAGGCAAGTCAAGGGCATCCTGGGCGCCAAGCTCGGCATGACCCAGGTCTGGGACAACACCCGCGTTGTCCCGGTGACCGTGGTGCAGGCCGGGCCGTGCGTGGTCACCCAGATCCGTACCGCGGACTCCGATGGCTACTCGGCGGTCCAGCTGGCGTACGGCGCGATCGACCCGCGGAAGGTCAACAAGCCGGAGAGCGGCCAGTTCGCCAAGGCCGGCGTTTCGCCGCGGCGTCACCTCGTGGAGCTGCGCACCACCGACGCCGGCGAGTACGAGCTCGGCCAGGAGGTCACCGTCGACTCGTTCGAGCCCGGCGCCTCGGTCGACGTGACCGGCAAGACCAAGGGCAAGGGCTACGCCGGCGTCATGAAGCGGCACGGCGTCCACGGCCTCAAGAGCAGCCACGGTGTCGAGCGCAAGCACCGCTCGCCCGGCTCGATCGGCGCTTGCGCCACCCCGGGTCGCGTCTTCAAGGGCGTCCGGATGGCAGGCCGCATGGGTGGCGTGCGGTACACCGCGCAGGGCCTGACGGTGCAGTCGGTC
>JAEHDK010000349.1 GCA_016880465.1 Micromonosporaceae bacterium | reverse complement strand
CATATGGTGCGGGTAGGTGTGCTGGCAAGTCTGGCGATGACGGGTCTGCCCACCAGCAGCACGGCGATGGCGGCACCGAAGCCGATCGCTTCGATCACGCCGGATGCAAGAAGTGCCGAGGTTTGACCGCTGGTGGGCTGCGGCATCGGTATCGGCCGCCACGACCCGCCCAGCGGACCCCTGGGGCCGGCAAGCATGGCAAACGCGGTGCCACCACATACGGCGACGGCTGCGACGATCTTCCTGCCCATGTTCGACTCGGCATCGGTGCGACGGTTGATCACGATTGCTCGACCAGGTCAAGAATCTTGGTCTGGGGCATGCCGATCAGCGCCGGCGCGTTGGCTGGCGTGGACCACACCCGGGTGGTGAGGAAGTCCAGGAACTTCGACGCTTCTTCGTCGGTACCGAAATCCAACTCGATGAGCACGTAGCGGTCGTCATCTGGGGGCCGGTGGATGCGGTGGCGCAGCACGCCGCCGTCGCGGCGCATGTCGGCAAACCGATCGAATGCCTGCTTCCACGTACCGAAGTCGGTGATCGCGTGTTCGATGTGCAAGGTGACCACGATGTTCTCCTTCAGGCAGACCTGATGGTCCAAGGATCGGCCGGTGACCGCGGTCGCGGGTATCCCAGAAGTCTGGGGTCCGCACGCGTACGCTTCGCGCAGCGGTGCAAGGCCGGCACATGATCGCGGTGCCAACTGTCACTGGCATCACGGAAATCGTCGAGCATGCGGCACTCGCCCACATCGTCGATCAGCTCACCGCCCCCAGGTGATCCGGAGTCAGGGGACCCACAACTCGTGCAGTGGGTCACGGCGTGCGGCGTAGAGGGCGGGCGGTAGTGCCGCGACACCGGCGGTGAGGACCGCCGCGATAGCCACGGCCGCGACGAACACGGCAGTTGGTTGCGGATTTCCGGTCCAGCCCAGCCACAGCAGCGACGCGGCAACACCGAGCAGCGCTCCGGTAGTTGCCAACACTCCGACCTGGATGGTGAGCAGGGCGACAATCAGCAGCCGCGTCGCGCCGAGTGCATGCCGCCCGAATCCTTGCGCCGCATCGCGACCACTGCGCAGCGTGGCCTCGATTGGCGCGACGTCGGACGAGCTACGGGCCAACACGACGAGCACAGTGAGCGGCGGGTCGTAACCGGCCAAATGGTCCTTTGTGGACACTGGCCGCCGGATGACCGGATCGAGGAACGTCAGGTGCTCCTGTTCATGTGGTCCGTCTCGATGGTCATTGCCGGTCCGTGCCTTTCGTTGTCGGATTGGTGTCTCCGGTCAGCTCGGCTGCTCGCCGTTCCCGCTTGTCCCGGGCAAGCTCGGTGGCCAGTGCGTCGAGCCGCCGTGTCCACAAGCGCCGGTACGGATCGAGCCACACGTCGACCTCCCGCAGCGGTTCGGCGTCGACGGCGTAGAGCCGCCTGGTGCCCTGCGCTCGCACGGTGGCGAAGCCGTTGTCGCGGAGCACCCGCAGGTGCTGCGACACGGCCGGCTGCGAGATGCCGAACTCGGCCTGCACCACCGCCCCCACCTCGCCGGCCGCGCGCTCGCCGCCGGCCAGGAGCTCGAGAATGCGCCGCCGCACCGGGTCTCCGAGGATGTCGAACGCGTGCATGGGCTTACTGTTTCTGGTCGAACTTATATAAGCAATACCTAAACTATAGCGGAGCCAAGGGACGAACGGTCGATGCGTTGCTCACTCGTTCGCCGCGCCGTCCCGGTTTGATCGCCAACTACGCCCGGTCACTCAGCCATGACGCAGGTAGGTCGCCGACCCCTAGGGTTGCTCATCAGCACCGTGCCGCTAGCGAGGACGCCAAGGCGACTGGATGGGTACCGATGACTTTGCCGACGCAGATGGCGGCCGGGATAGCCTTCTTCGAAGCCGCGCCGCCGACCGCGGCGGCACCGGAATACCTGTTCCTGCACGGTCTTGGCAACTCGTTGGACTTCTGGACCGCGGTGGCGCCGCGGCTGGCGGAACACCACCGGGTGATCGCCATCGACATACCGGGGTTCGGGCGCAGCCGACTTCCCCTGCGGGACATCTACCTCGACGGCCTCGCTGAGCGGGTCGCCTCGTTCTGCACCGCGAAGAACGTTGCCAACTGCGTACTCGTCGCCCATTCGATGGGTACGTTCGTCGCGCTGCGGCTGGCCGCTGCCGCACCGGAGCTGTTTCGCCAGATCGTCCTCGTGGACGGCACGCTCGGTCGCGCCGTTCAGGTGATCCAACACCCGCTGCGGGGCCTGCGGGAACCGCGTCTCATGTTCGCCGTGGCCGCCCAGTTCATCGGCGGCCTGCTGCCGATCCGGGCCCGGGTGGCGCGAGTGATCGGGCACTCCCGGCTGATCCGGCGGTTGGTGTTGTGGCCGTACGTCGCCGCGCCGGCGCGGCTCGACGAGGAGACCGTCAGCAGCGCGCTGTCACACAACGGCGGCTGGGCGGTGGCCCGGGCCCTGCACGAGGCGCGCCGGGTGGACTATCCGAGCCTGTTGACGGGTCATCCCGTACCCGTCGACCTGGTCTGGGGAGCGCAGGACTCACTCCTCGGCGAGGTCGACGTCACGCAGGCCCGGACCCTTATGGACGTCGGTGACGAGCTGCGGATCACCGGCTGCGGCCACTGGCCGATGATCGAGGACCCGGGGGTTCTCGTCGAGTTTCTCCTATCGCGGGAGCGGCCGTGACAGTTTCTCGTACCGCGGGAGCAGCCGTGACGTCGAAAAGCTCCATCACGTCGCGCAACTTCGACCCGTTCGAGTTCGCCCCGTTGTTCCGCTGGGCCAGGAACATCCACACGGCGTGGTTGGCACTCGTCGGTCTCGGCATCGGCGCGGCCTTCCTCGTGGTCACCCACGTCGAGGGCAGCTTCGGCACCCGGTCGGACTTCCAGCTCGGCGAGGACGTCCTGCGGGTTCTCGGTGTGGAGTCGGTAGCTTCCTCGACGCCCACGTTCCCGCTCATTCGCGACGTGACGACCTGGTTTCTGGTCTTCGTCGTCGGTTTCACCTGCGCGCTCGTACACCGGCAGTGGCAGTTGATGGCCCGGTGCATCGCGGAGCTGGCCGGCAACGACGTGTTGAAGCTGCGCGTCGAACCGGACACCGGCGCACGGTCCCGCCTGCTTCTCGTGGGGCGGCTCATCAGCGGTCGGCCGCCCGCACGCGCGCTGGACACGCTCGTGGACAAGGTCAACGAGTTCGGCCGCAAGTACGTCGCCCGCGCCACCGTCCTGGTCGCCGGCGGCGCGGCGTTCCTGGCGTTCTCGTTGGTCCAGGGCGAGAAACACGGCCTGTTCCGGGTCCTGATGCCGCGCGGCCTCACCGGTGGCGCCGCGCAGGAGTGGCTCGGCAGCGCCTACCACAGCTGGTGGGCGAGCGACGACCACCCGATGGGTACGTTCGCCTACTTCCTGGCGGCGCTGTTCGCCGCGTACGTCGTGCTCATGCAGAACATCGTCGGAATCGCCATCGCCTACCTGGCGCTGGCGCTCCCGTCCGCGACCGTCCTGGACGCCGACTGGCTCAACCGCGACGGGCACTTCGGCTGGGCGCCGGTCGCCCGGGTGTTCCGGACGGTCTACTGGTCCCTGGCCATCCATGGCCTGACCCTGTCCCTGATCCTCGTCATCCTCGGCATCGAGAACTCACCGTGGGTCGGCGGGCTCGTCGCCATCTGGGTGGCCGTCGTGCCCATCTACCTGGTCGCACCCTGGCTGCTGTTCCGCAAGGTGCAGAACCGGGCTCGCGAGCGCCGGCTGGCCCAACTGGGCCGGTTGATAGACCAGAGCCGCCTGGATGCGGCGGAGGACATCGCCCGGATGCAGGTGTTCGTGGCGGAGATAGAGCGCGTTCGCACGGCGAAGATCAGACCCATGCGGTTGCGCATCCCGGCGTTCTCCACCTTCATCCTGGCCATAGTCCTGCCGGTCGGGCTGACCGCCGCGCAGATCTTCTTCTCGTTGCGGTTCGGTAGCTCCTGACCGACGTTTCGGATCAGATCTTCGCGGATCAGATCTTGGGCGCGACGTGGCGGGCGATGGCGACGAGCGCGTTCTTGCTGCCAGCCGCGCCGTAGACGACGAGCAACCGCCACTGAACGCCGGCCTTCTTGATACCGGCGACCGTTGCGACCCCGTCCTTCTCGTGGTATCCACCGACTTCGCCGATGTCGGCGACCGGTTCGCCGTCGTTGTTGTCCAGCGCGGCGCGCACGTTGGCCGCCGCGGTGCCGCTGGGCGGTCCCACCACGATGCCGACGGTCAGAAACAACGCGCCGTTGTCGTCCCTGAAGTCGCAGGCGTACGTCGTGGTCCGTGGCGCGGCGTTGACCGGCGCCTTCTCGGTGGCCTTCGGGTTGGCTACCCGGAACGTCGACGTGACCGTCTCCATGTTCACCAGTGGGCAGACCGCGGTGATCTCCGACATGGGACCGGTCGACGAGCCGGATGGGCCGGGGTTGCTCGGTGTGGTGAAGCTCGGTGGCTCGGCCTTCGAACCACAGCCGGCGACGAGCGAGATGCCGGCCGCGGCTGTCGCGATGAGTACGCGCGATCGAACGCCAGCGGTGTGTGCCATGTCCGGTGCCTCCCCAGGTCGGCGGTGTGGTCGCACAAGCCACCGACCGTAGGTGCGATCCATGCCCCGCGCAAGCGGGAGCGGCCGCGTGCGGTGCGGCTCACCCGCGTGCCAACCGAGAGTCGATCACGGCCGGCCGGAGCCTGGGATCCCGACGCGGTGACGCTGGACCGGTGATCGATCAGTACTCCTGCTCGGTCGGGCGGACCAGCATCTCGTTGACGGCGACATGGCGCGGCCGGGTGACCACGTACGCGATGGCGTCCGCGATGTCCACGGGCTGCATGCGCTCCACCGACGCGAACCGTTGGCTGATGTTCTGTTGGATCTCGGGCCGGTTGTGGCTGGCGAGCTCCGTCTCGACAGCGCCCGGCTCGACCAGCGACACGCGGACGTGGCGCCTCGTGACCTCCTGTCGTAGCGAGTCGCTGAATGCACCCACGCCGTGCTTCGTCGCGTCGTAGACGCCGCTGCCGCTGCGCGCCAGCCGGCCGGCCACCGAGCTGATGTTCACCATGTCGGCCACCCGGCGCGGGCCCGTCTCCGCGGCGCGGCACAGGTGCGGCAGGGCGGCGTGCGCGGTGTACATCAGGCCGAGCACGTTGAGCTGGACCATCCGCCGCCACTCGGCGACCGGCGCGTTTACGATCGGGCCCAGCAGCATCACGCCGGCACTGTTGACCAGCGTGTCGAGCCGGCCGAGCCCGGCCACCGTACGCTCGACCACGTCGGCGGCCTGCTGCTCGTCCGTCACGTCGGTCTCCAGGACCAGGGCCGTGCCGCCCTGTTCGCGGATGGCGGCCGCCAGCGTGTCGAGCCGGTCCTTGCGCCGCGCGACCAGGGCCACCGCCGCACCGTGACTCGCCAGGCACCGGGCCGTCGCCTCGCCGATGCCGCTTGATGCGCCGGTCACCAGGGCAACGGTGCCGTCCAGTCGGTCTGCCATTGTCTGCCTCCCCCGAAGGCCAACGCGCCCAGCCTAGCGGTCGCGGTGGCCGGGCATCCCGCTATTGCCATCGCCCGATGAGCGGGCCACCTCTCGGGCCCGCCGCGCGCCACCCGGGCCAGGTCGTCGCCGACCCCGGTGAGCCACACCTGTACGTCCACCAAGCGGGTGTCCGGCGCGGGGTCGATCTTTACCGGCTCCGCCACCGCGGTCCGTTGGTCGAGCGCGTCGGCGAGCCGGCCGCACGCTCCGGCCACCCGGGAGGCGGACTCGTCGACGTACCGCCGCCACGGCGCGAGTGAGCCGGGCGGGAACGTGTCCCGCAGCAGCTCCGACCCGCGCACGACGTGGTGTCCGGCGACGAGGACCGCCTGCCGCGGGTCAGCTGCCCTCCGGCGTCGGTTCGGACACGTGCGCGGCGGGCGTCAGCACGGTGTCGATGGTGGCGAGATCGTCCTTGGTGAGGTGAATCTCGCCCGCGGCCAGGATCTCGGCCACGTGTTCGGGCGTACGCGCACCCACGATCGCGACGTCGACGGCGGGATGCGCCAACACCCACGCGACGGCGAGCTGGCCGACGGTCAGCCCCCGCTCCCGGGCCAGCCGGGACAACGCGTCGACCACGGCGAGGTTGCGCCGGTACGGCTCGCCCTGGAACGCGGGGCTGCCGGCCCGCCAGTCCCCGCGCGGGAAGGTGGTGGTCGCGGTCAGGGCGCCGGCGAGCAGGCCGTGTGCCAACGGGCCGTACGCGAGCACGCCGATGTCGTGGTTCTGCGCGTACGGCAGCAGCTCGGCGGCGATGTCGCGGTGGAACATGTGGTACGGCGACTGCACCGTCTCCACCGGCCGCACCCGGGCGAACTCCGATACCTGTGCCGCGGCGAAGTTGGATACCCCGACGTGCCTTATCTTGCCGGCGTCGACCAGCTCCTGCAGCGCGCCGGCCGGCTCGGCCAGCGGTACCTTCGGATCGGGCCAGTGCACCTGGTATAGGTCGATGTGGTCGACACCGAGGGCGCGCAGGCTGTCGTCGACGCCCTGGCGCAGCCACGCCGGGCTGCTGTCCCGCTCGACGCCGGAGTCGGCGGGGCGTATCCCGCCCTTGGTCGCGATGACGACCTCGTCCCGGCGGTGCGCCAGATCGTCGCGCAGCGCCTTGCCCAACAGCTGCTCCGCGGCGCCGAATCCGTACGCGTGGGCCGTGTCGAACAGCGTCACGCCCTGATCGCGGGCTCGCCGGATCGCGGCGGCGGCCACGTCGACGTCGAAGGGACCCCACTGGCCGCCAAGCTGCCACGTGCCGAACGCGATGCGCGAGACCCGCAGCCCGGTCATCCCCAGTTTCGTCGTGTCCATGAGCTTCCCCCGGTCCGGACGGTGCTGCCCTCTCCGACCTACGAAACCACACGACTTGGTGGTTATCGCCCCACTTCGCCGGATGAGCCGTCCGACCTTGACGATCGTGGCGGGCATGCCACGCCCCGGTGGTGGGTCAGCGGTAGCGGCCGACGCCCACGAGGTTGTTGGACAGTTCGGGGTGGTCGTCGGGAAGCTCGGGGAGCCACTGCGGCGCCCACACCACGCCGGGGTCGACGAGCTCGAAGCCGGCGAAGAGATCGGTGATCCGGGCCCGGCTACGCGGGCT
>JAEHDK010000348.1 GCA_016880465.1 Micromonosporaceae bacterium | reverse complement strand
AGCTCGCGCCGTGGACGTTCAAGCTCTCCTTCGCCTGGTACCTCAACGCGCTGTTCAACCTGAACCCGTTCCTGGCCCTCGACGGGTACTACCTGTTGATGGACTGGCTCGAGGTGCCGAACCTGCGTGCCCGCGGTCTTGCCTGGGTGATCACGCGGCTGCGCCGCCGGCCGCCCCGCTGGCCCGAACTCGACCGGGAAGGGCGGCTGGTCGCTCTCTACGGCACGCTCGCGGTGCTCTGGCTGGTCATCGCGGTCAACCTTGGCTACCGCATCTACGCCGACCGGGTCTCCGGTCTGGTCACCGGCTTGTGGCGCAGTGGGTGGCCGGCGCGCGTCCTGCTGGTCGCGGTCATCGCGGGTCTTGCCTCGCCATTGGCGTACGGGGTGATCCGCTGGACGGGCACCCGTTGGCGGCGCGTCCGGCAGCGCCTTGCCGAACGCCGGACGGCCGCCGACCTGCCGCGCCGGCTCGACAAGCTCCGGTCGTCGGTGCTCGGCCAGCTCCCGGACGCGGCGCTCACCAACCTCGCGGCGTCCGCGGCCTGGGTCCGGCCGCGCACCGGCGAGCAGCTGGTGTTCGCCGGCGCCGCCCAGCCGTCGGTGTTCGTCGTCGTCGACGGCGCGCTGGAGGCCCGCCGGCCCGGCGATCCGGCCGGTACGGTGCGGCAACGGGTCGGCCCAGGCGGGGTCGTGGGGCTCGCGAACGCGTTGAGCGGCGCGCCGGCCTCGCTCGCCTGGCTGACGGCGGGTACCACGCTGCTCGCCATCCCGGCCGCGGAGGTCGCCAAGGCGGTCGGGCCGTTGCCCGGCCCACCGCCGGCCGAACGAGCCGAGGTCGAGGAGCTGCTGACGATCGCGCCAGCGGTGGCCGGTCTGTCCGATGAGGACAGACTCGGCCTCGCGTCGCGCGCGGCGCCCATCGCGCTCGCCCCAGGGGCCGGCGTCACCCTGGCCGGATCGGACGACGCCGTACTCCTGTCGTCCGGCGTGGTCGCGCTGCCGGACGGTACCGAACTCCGCCGCGGCACGATGATCGGGCCAGCCGGCGAGGCGATCTCGATACCGGTGGCGACGGCCCGTACGCCGGTGCGGGCCTGGGCGCTGCCGGCCGTCTCCGGGTTGCCGCTGCTTCTCGGTGCCGCGCCCGCCTTCGCGGCCGGCCGCCCACCGGCCGGCACGGGTCCACCGCCCGGCTTCCGGCCCACGGCCGGCGTACATCCGCCGCAGGGGCCGTATCCGCCGCTCGCGGCGCCACCCGGGCCACCGCCGTCCAACGTGGACGACTCCCAGGACCGGCGGTTCGAGCGGATCCTCTGGTGGCTCGTCGTACTCCTGCTGCTGCTCGGGCTGCTGCTCACCGGCGCCAACGCGGCACCCTGGCCGGCCTGGGCGGAGATGCGTGGCGATCAGGCGTTGCTGCGCGTCGACCGGGGCATCGCCACCGCCGTCGTCGGCGGCAAGCCGTTGACCCTGGGCAGGGGCGACAAGGTGTACGTCGCCGAGGGCGACTCGATCGCGATGGACCTGCGATCGCTGGGACGCCTGACGTTCCGGGGCGGCTCCGTCACCTTGTTGTGTGCCCAGAGCGAGGTGGGCGTCGGCGCGCTCCAGTCGACCGGCCGGCGGCCGACCGCACCCACCGGTGAGGTCACGGTCGATCGCGGCCTCATCCTGGCCGACACCGCGAGCCCGTCGCCCGCATTCGAGCCGCTGGGCCTGCGGGTGACCACCGGCGCGAGCCTGGTCACCAACGACGGACCGGCCTGGTTCGCGGTCGGCTTCGGGGAGACCGAGGTCGCGTCGGGTACGGTGGCCAAGGACTTCGTCGAGGTGGCGCCATCCACCGACCAACTGTCCTGTGGGGACGGTGGATCCATCGCCCGGCCCACCGGCCCGTCACCGTCGACTGGGGAGAGCCCGTCCGAGTCGCCGTCTCCGTCGGTCGGTCCGTCCTTGCTGCCGAGCCCGACGCTGTCGTCGCCGACCCCGTCTGTGTCGACCACCAAGCCGAGCCCGACCAAGACGAGCCCGAAGCCACCACCCACGTTGCCGCCGCCACCACCAACCACTGGGCCGCCCCCACCGCCACCCGATCGCACTCCTCCGGTGATCGGCAATCCCTTCTCGGATGACCGGGTGATCTACGCCGTCAACAGTGACGGCAGGCCGTGCAACCAGAACGGCCCCGTCTTCACGCGAATTCATGTGTCGGTCACCGATCTCACGGATCCGGACCCCAAGTCGCTCTCCGTGAGGATAACGATTCGCGTCGGTGCGATTCTCGTCTACGGTGGGCCCGTAGCGATGGCGTTTGACGGCAAGTATTTCTCACGGCAGGTTGGTCCGTTCGATGACACCCTCTCACCGGACTATCAACATCCTGTTTTGGTCCTGTTTGAGGCAACCGACCGAGCTGGCAATCCAGCGATCCCAGTTAAGGGCAGTGGCTTCCTGACGTTCCAAGATTGCCTTGAAGGATAGGAGTCATAGGTGCTCTGTTGGTTCTGTGCGAAGGCAGCGCGTGGTACCTGCCGGTTCTGCGGCCGAGGGCTGTGCGAGGACCACGCACGCTTCGGACCGTACCTCCTGGAGGTGCACCGCAGTGACAGCCGGCACCGCACCGAGGCGCTGGTGGTCGAGGACGCCGTCCAATGTGGAACATGCCGGCCCCGGCCGCAGCCCGTACCCATGCCTGAACTGGACTAGCTCGACGGCCGGTGGGTCTCATGAGTGACTTCGACGGGCTGCTGGAACGGCTGGTGCTGGAACCCGGCTTCCGGCACGCACTCGCCGCCGATCCCGGCCGCGCACTGACCGGGTATGACCTGACCGACGACGAGCGTGCGCTGCTGATGGCTGAACTGTCTACCGACGACCCGGCGACCGCCCGGGTCGAGGACCGGGTGAGCAAGGCGGGAATGTTCGGCCTGGCCTCGTCGCTGACCGGTGGCCTCCTCGGCGGCGGAGACGCGGTCGTGCTGGAGTTCGCGGACGGCGACCGCCACGACCCCTACGTCATCGGAGACGACCTGTGGGGAGACGCCGGACATGGACGCCCTCCTGGCCGCTGACCGGGCGGGCGACCCCTTGACGACCAAGGCACCTCGGCCGAGCAGGTGGACCAAGGCATCGACCGCTTCGGTGGGTGCCGTGGTCGACCCGCTCCGTTCCGGGACTGTTCACGGTGACAATCGCGTCCGCGTCTGGGATGCCGGCCAGATACCCAGCGCCGGTTTCTCAATGCCGACCAGCCGGTCGCCGAGGGCGGCATCCCTGTTGAACGGAGGCGATCGAGCCGGGCCGAGGACCGGTCAACGGCGTTGTCACGCCCTGAGCGCAATGACTCGCGCCGCCGCTCTGACCGTTGGCAGGCTCCCGGCATAGGGGAGGGACTTCAGCGGTGAGACAGCCACCTACTACGCGCGGTACCGGCGCGGGTACCCGCCGGCCGCCGTTGACGCCATTGCCGAGGCGTTCGGGCTCGGCGTCAACGACCTGGTGCTGGACCTCGGCTGCGGTACCGGCCAGCTGAGCCTGCCGCTCGCGGCGCGGGTACCGGCGGTCGTGGGGGTGGACCCCGAGCCCGACATGCTGATGCTCGCTCGGCAAGCCGCCACCGAGCGCGGGGTGGCGAACGTCTCGTGGATGCTCGGCGCGGACAGCGACGTGCCGACGCTGGGTCACCTGTTGGGCGACCGGACGGTCGGCGCGGTGACGATCGCCCTCGCCATCCACTGGATGGACCGGGACCCGCTGTTTCGGTCCGTCCGGCCGCTGCTGCGCCCCGGCGGCGGCATCGCTGTGGTCACCAACGGTACGCCGCGGTGGCTGCAGGATACGCAGTGGTCGCGACTCCTGGGCGAGTGCCTGGAACGGTGGACCGGGAAGCGGCCGACCGCGGAATGCCAGACCGACGACGCAGGGCGGCGGCTCAACCGGGAAGCCCTGACGTCGGCCGGATACCGGGTCGTGGAGTCCTCAGTGGACTATCCGGCGGAGGTCACCGTCGACGAACTCATCGGCGGTGTCTTCTCGGCGATGTCAGCCGACCGGCTACGCCCGCGGGCACGCCGGGAACAGTTTGCCGCTCGGTCCGCGACGCGCTGGCCGGGCGGGGACCACTCACCGAGCACGCGTCGCGCTCCAGTTCGGCCACAGCGCCTGACCCCTGACCGGTACACGTTGGGCGCTTCCCGCTCGTGCTGGTACGGCGTGTCGCGGTCACGCCGTGGTTTGTCCATTGTGGACTTGTCGGACCGGGCCGGTAGGGTTCGTACATGAGTTCGGGTGCCGGGGTGGTGGCGGCGCTCGACGGTGTGT
>JAEHDK010000347.1 GCA_016880465.1 Micromonosporaceae bacterium | reverse complement strand
TTTTTCATGGGCTTTTCCTCTTTCATTGAAGCTTTGTTTTCAATTAACTTAATTCTATTGTTGGAATGGGGTGAAATTTCCCACATATGATCTTATATGATAACAAATTTCTGCTTTGTCTCAAATGTAAGTATATAGCTACCCCACCGGCTGCCACGCCGTCTTCGCCCACCGCCCCGGCCTCACCGGACCCGCCGCCATCCGCCTCCGCGACCGCGACGAGCTCCGCACCTCCACCCAGGACCTCGAGGAGTACTACCTCCAAGTGGTCGTCCCCGCCAAAGTCGCGGTCGACCTCGAGTTCCTCGCCGCACCCACGGTGCTGCGCACCCTCGGGGTGATCGTCGAGACCTTCCTCTACATCGTCACCGGCGGCCGCGTCCGCCGTGCGGTCACGCTCGCCAGGCCCGCCGCTCGGATCGCGCAGGCGCCAACGGCGCACTCGACCTCGGCCGCACCGATGGCGCAGCCGGCCCAGCCGGACCGGGTGAGCTGAGCGGTCAGGGGGGCATGAGCCCCGCATCGGAGGTCCGGGGGGCCTCGCCGCGCGGGCATGGCGCTCCTAGCCGGAGATCGAGATCGGCTGGAACCGGGGCTTGCCGCCGGCCTGCTGGACCAGGTAGAGCTGGACCTGCTGGTGCCCGGGACCGGCACGGAAGAGGAAGTCGGGCACGACGGCGGCGAACTTGTCGGCCTTGCCGCCGGGAGCGTCGTAGAAGAAGGAGTTCACGCCGCCGATCTTGCCGTTGACCACCACCGCGAGCTTGGCGCCGGGCGGTGGCGGGCCGGACGCCATCTGGCCGTAGACGAACGCGGGCACCTGGCCGGAGCCCGGATCGATGGTCTCGAAGGCGTCGCCCCAATGGGTGATCTCGGCGCTGGGCATGGCGCCGCCGGCGACCACCTGGCCGACCTCCCCGGGCGGCTTGTAGATCCAGTCCGCGGTGGCGCCGTAGCGGTACAGGCCGCGCTCGCCCTCCTGGGCTCGGACAAGGGTGTCGGTCACGCCATGCAGCACGGTCGCGAACGCGGGCGGTCCGTCCTGGATCTGCTGCTGTCCGGGGATCCCGTACCAGTACTTCTGGGTGCGCCGGCGCGCCGGCGCTCCGGTCTCCGAGAAGCCGTCCGTCCGCCACGGGACCTGGATGCCGACCATGTTGGCGAGCGTCGGGAGCAGATCGACGTGCTCCCAGTTGCGGTCGTCGACCCGGCCGGCGGTCTGGCCGGGGCTCTTGATGAACAGCGGCACCCACATCAGCTCGTGGGCGTTGCGGTCGCCGAGCGAACGGGCCTTGTTGCCCACCGTGAACCCGTCGCCGTGGTCGGCGGTGAGCACCAGCAGCGACTTGTCGTACAGGCCCTGGTCCTTGAGCCGCTGGAGCAGTTGCCCGATCAGCTTGTCGGTGTAGGCGAGCTGGAGCAGGTGCCGCTCGTGGTTCTGGTCGTAGATCCCGGGGCCCCAGTCACGGTCGTCCTGCATGCCGTTGCCGCTGAAGGTCCGGTACGGATACGTCGCTCCGCTCGGCAGGTAGCGCCACGGCGCGTGCGGCATCAGCACGTGCAGGAAGTAGAGGGTCGGCTGCGGGTCGCTCGCCTGGATCGAGTCGAGGAACTCGTTCCAGCGGCCCGGCTCGTTGGTGTGGCCGACCTTGCCGAACTGGAACGTCGGCTTCACGTCGGTGGTCCTGTCGGCGCCGTTGCGGTCCGGACCAGCGACCTCCGTCGTCTGCGTATCCGCGAACGAGGCCGGGTCCGGGACGACGTCGTACGGCGAGGCCACGTCCTTCCAGAGCCTGGCGGTGTCGGCGAGGATCTTCCCGATGCCGCCGCCACCCGGGGAGCCGCTCCGCCCGCAGCGCCCGGCCGGGCAGAGCTGGGTGATGCTCTCCTTGACCTCGAGGTTGTAGGAACGGCCGAAGAGCGTGAACAGGTTGTTCGGGTACTCGGCCGTGATCGGCGCCTTGACCTTCCTGGGGTACTGGCCGGTCAGCATCGCCGGCATCGCCCACGGGGTGAAGCCGGAGACGCCCGTAGCGTTGCGGTACCAGGTCGAGCCGCCGGCCACCTTGGCGAAGTTCGGGTAGACCCTGGCGTCGACCTGCCCCTTGGAGTCCAGCAACGACTCGAGCGGGAACTCGTCGAAGAACACCATCACGATCGGCGGTCGCTTGACTCCGCTGGCGACCGGGGCCCGGGTACCGTCCGGTGGGCTGGCCGGGAGCAGCAGCTTCCCGCTCGGCGAGGTGGTCGCGAACAGCAGCGCGAACACCACCGGCGCCGGCGCCAGGTAGCGGAGCCAGAGCCGCAGCCACCCGAACCTGATGTAGAGGAAGCCCGTCGCCAGGGCCGCCACCGCCGCGACCGCCACCAGCGCCGTGCCCCGCACCGGCAGCAGCTTCTTGCCGGCCTCGAGCGCGAAGACCGCCAGCAGCCAGGTCAGGATCACCACGTGCGCGGTGTGCCGGACCGCGGCGCCGGCCAGCCCGGCGAGCAGCTCGACCGCCCACAGCGCCAGCGCGGGCAGGAGCGTCACGATGCCGATCAGCAGCAGCATGTCGACCCGGCCGGCGCGGCGGAAGATGAAGAAGTCGGGCGCCTTGCCGGTGACGTCCAGCAGCGGCTGGGCGACCACGAAGCCGGTCAGGACGAACAGCTCGAGCAGCGACCAGAGCTGGCCGCGGTCGGCGACCCGGGACCATGCGCGCCGCCACGCCGTACCGCCCCCGCCACCGGACGCGGTGGTCTCTCCTGTTGTGGGCTCGGCCATCTCGCCCGCCATGCCACTCCTCGGCTGTCCTCGGCCGTCTCGGACGTCGCGAAGGTTCCCCCTCGCACTGACCGACTGCTCGACGTTCCGCGAACCGGCCTGGGAGTCGACCGGCCACGCACCCACCGGGGCCGGCGCCCAGGGGCCAAGCCGCGTCGGCGGGTCGAAAGGACCGTACCGTGCCGACACCGAAACGTCGAATCGTGAACCCGGCTATCATCCTGGCGCACCGGATGGCGCTCCAGCGCGTCACCGGAGTCGCCGAGCAATCACCGGAGGTCGTTTGTCGTGACCCACGAGCAGGACCGGCTCGCCCCGGAGACGCCGGGCATCGTCATCGGCAACACCACGCCGAAATACACCTCGAAGAACCCGGCGATCCGCTGGCTGACCGAGCGCTGGGTGGCCAACCTGGAGCAGGCCTTCGACCGGATCGGCGGGGACTCCGCGGGCGCGCCGAAGCGCGCGCTGGAGGTGGGCTGTGGCGAGGGCGTGATCGCCGGGAAGCTCCAGGAGCGCTTCGACGAGGTGGTCGCGCTCGACCTGCCCGACGCCGGCCTGCGCCGCGACTGGAAGGCGTACGAGGGACCGCGCTTCCTCCACGCAGACGCCCACGCGCTGCCGTTCGAGGACAACCGGTTCGACCTGGTGGTGGCGGTCGAGGTCCTCGAGCACCTCACCGACCCCGTCAAGGGCCTTCACGAGCTGGCCAGGGTCGGGCACCACCACCTGGTCGTCTCGGTGCCGCGCGAGCCGATCTTCCGGTCGTGCAACCTGGTGGCCGGCCGCTACGTCAAGGACCTCGGCAACACGCCGGGGCACCTCAACCACTGGTCGAAGCGGAGCTTCACGCGGTTCGTGTCGAGTGTCGGCAAGGTCCGCGAAGTCACCACGCCGTTCCCGTGGACCACCGTGTGGGCTGAGCTAGCCGACTGACTCCTGCTCCTGGTTCTGGTCCGGCTCGGGCGCGGTCCGCTTGCGGACCGCCAGCGCGACCCCTCCACCCCAGCCGAGGTCGCCGACGGTGAACAGCAGCCGCGACACGACCGCGATCACGGTCGCGCGCGCGGCGCCAACGCCGGTTCCGAGCAGCACGATCAGCGCCGCCTCGCGCGCTCCCCCGCCGGCAGGGGCGATCACCACCAGGAAGCCGACGCACCACGCCGCCGCAAACGCGCCGATCGAGCGCGGCAGGATCCCGACGCCGCCGGCGCCGAGCATCCGCGCCAGGATCCACACGTGGAGCCCGTACAGCACCCAGCTCACCAGCGCCCAGCCGACCGCGCGGACCACCCCTGGCAGGGTGAGCGGGTTCGGCATCGGGTCGCGCCGCGCCAGCCGCAGCGCCGTGGCGAGCAGCCGGTTCAGCACCGGCGGGTACAGCAGCACGGCCGCCACCGGCAGCACTGTCAGCGCCCACCAGTACCGCTGGAGGGCGTGCTCGCCGAGCAGCGGCAGGGCGACCGCCGCCACCAGCAGCCCGCTGCCGAGGATCAGCAGCATGAAGACGGCGACGGCGGCGCCGGAGGCGCGCCGCGGCACCTTGTAGTCGCGGCCGAGCTCCATCTGCGCCAGCAGGGGCCAGACGCTCCCGGGCAGGTACTTGCCGAGCTGGCCGAGGAAGAAGATCCGCATCCCGCCGCCGAGCGGCAGGGGCGAGCCGAGGTCGGTGAGCACCGCCCGCCAGCACAGGAAGGTGGCGTAGATGCCGGCCACCACGGCGCCGCCGGCGAGCCCGACGCCGGCGACCGAGAGCTCGTGGAGCAGCGGCCGGACCTCGTGCCAGCGCCGCGCGAGCACCACGACCAGGACCGCCGTGAACAGGGCGAGCACCGCGAACCGCAGCAGGTTGCGCAGACCCCTCGAACGCCGTCCGCCCGGGCGGCCACGGTCCGGCCCGGCTGCCACCACTCGACGCTCCCGTGTCAGTCGGTCGCCGTCCGTTTGACGACCAGGTCGGCCAGCAGGCCGATCGCGACGATGTTGAACCCGGCTGTGCCGATCAGGACGGTCGAGCCCGTGACCCGGAAGTGGTGGACGACGAGGTCCCAGATCAGCTTCACGAAGGTCGCCCCGAACAGCGTCAGCCCGACCGGCATCAGCACCCGCAGCGGGTTGAAGTACATCACCATCCGCAGGACCTGGAGGATGTAGTTGTACGCGTCCTTGAACGGGTGGAACTTCGAGCGCCCGGCGCGTTTGAAGTAGTCGATCGGCACGTACTTGATCTGGTGGCCGTTGGACAGGAACGCCAGGGTGATGGTGGTGACGCACGAGAACCCCGGCGGCAGCAGCTTGAGGTACGGCTCGGCGACCGAGCGCTTGAACGCCCGCAGGCCGGAGTTGAGGTCCGGGATGCTCGTGCTGGTCAGGTACGAGGCGAGCCGGCGGATCGCCCACTTCGCCGGCACCCGGAAGAACTTGTAGGTGCCCGCCTCCGACTTGCGGGCGCCGACCACCTGGTCGTAGTCGTCGTCCAGCTCGCGGACCAGGTCGGGGATCAGGTCGTTGGGGTAGGTCATGTCGGCGTCGGTCCAGACGACCACCCGGCCCTTCGCCTCCTGGGTGCCGATCCGGCGCGCCGTACCCGAACCCTGGTTGCGCGAGAACAGGATCAGGCGCACGTCCGGGATCTGCTTGAGCACGTCGCGGGTGCCGTCGGTGGAGCCGTCGTCGACGCAGATCAGCTCGTAGGTCATCCGCGCCGCCTCGAGCGCGGCCCTGATGCGCTTGACCTCCTGCTCGACGTGGTCGCGCTCGTTGTAGCAGGGCAGGATGACGCTCACGTCGGGAGGCGCCGGGTCGGTGATCGGTTCAGCAAATGCACTGCTCACTGGGACGGGCTCCTGACGCTGTGCTCCCTGTTGGGAGATCGCGGCACGCGTGCCGGCCGCGCCGCCACGGAACCGTCCGGCTGCGGCCTCAATCCGGGGTTGGATGGTACCCCATTCGCCGACCGGTCATCCGACCTCGCGCACGGCCTGCTCGAGCAGCCGCTGCGGCCTGACGTTCCACCACACCTGGACCCCGTCCTGGGTCGAGGGCGGCCGGCGCAGCAGCTCCGTGAGCATCCTCGTGGTCCTCGCCTGTTTGCGGTGGTCCCCCATGGGACCCACGACCACCGTGCCGACACGCCATTGGACCAGGTTGTAGGTGTAGGCCAGGCGTCGGCGCGGATCCATCCGGGGGGCGGCGGCGCCGGCGTTGAGCTTGCCGAGCTGCCCCGACAGCAGGTTCGGCGTGGCGCCGTACCTGGGACGGCCGTCGCGCCCGGGGCCGACGAAATAGCCCCCTGGCATGCGGTAGCGCATCCCGGCGAGCGCCTGCCAGGTCATCGGGGTCGCCGTCTGCGGCCCGGGGAAGGGCGCGACCAGCACGACGCTGCCCTCCGGGACGCCCCGCACGGCCGGTCCGGTGAAGAACCGCGGGGCCCGGACGTCGCCGGCCGGCACCGCCAGGCGCGGCGCCAGCGTCACCAGCGCCGCGACCACCAGCAGCGCCGCCGGCACCCGCCACGCCCAGCCCCAGCGGAGCGCCTCTTGGACGAAGACGCCGAGCAGCAGCGCGCAGAAGAAGATGGCGAACAGCGCGAAGCGGTTCGGCACGGCGCTCTGGAGCAGCGGCAGCCGCTGGAGGGCCGCCCACGGCAGGCGGATGCCGGTCACCTGGCCGGCGACGTGGACCCGGCTGCCCATCGAGAGCACGATCGCCCCGAGCGCGAGCAGGAACGCCGCCCTGACCACAGGGTTGGACCGCGCCCAGCGCACAACCGTGAAGCTCAAGATGAGGATGAGGGGGATGCCGAGGTAGCCGTTGGTCTCGGCGAAGTTGCCGCTGAACTGGGCGGCCAGGCGTCTGGCCGGGAGCGGGGCGAGCGCCTGCACCCCGGTGGGTGTGACGAAGTTCCAGAGGTCGGTGAGGTAGCGGTTGCCGCTCTGGATGTCGCCGGTGACGTGCTGCGGACCGGTCAGCTGGAACCACAGCGGATAGGCGGCGATCGCCACGAAGACGACCGCGGCGGCGCCGAAGGCGATCGCCGCATAGCGCACCTTGCCGGGCACCTGCCTCGGGAACAACAGCGCCATGACCGCGACCTGGGCCAGCGCGATGACCACCCAGAGCGCGAATACCTCCTCGCCGATGAACAGCTGCGCGGCCGCGAGCGCGCCGAGGACGCCGCCGGCCAGCAGCGCGGAGCGGCGCTGGCCCACCAGGATGTTGTCGACCGCCATGA
>JAEHDK010000346.1 GCA_016880465.1 Micromonosporaceae bacterium | reverse complement strand
GGGCCTGCTCGGCGCCGGGGCGTTCGTCACCGACCCGGTCAGCGGTTACCCGAGAGGTACCCCGCCGATGCCCGACCCGCCGACGTGGCACGGGCAACTGCACGACCTGGCGTTCTCGCTGCCGGGCTTCGCGGCGTTCGCCGCGGCGATGTTCGTCCTTGGTTACGCCTACGCCCGCCGCCGCGCTCCGTGGTGGTGGGCGACAATCAGCATGACGAGCGGCGCCGCGTTTGTTGCCCTGTTCGCCCTGACCACGCTGGGCTTCGCCCAGCACCCGCACCTGGTCGGCACGGCGGGCCTGCTGCAGCGGCTCACGGTCGGCGTAGGCTGGCTCTGGCTGACCCTGGTCGCCGCGCGCGAGATCCGCGCCGCCCGCTGAAGGCCCCTCAGCGGGCGTCGAGCAGTGCGGTGAGGTTGGCATAGCTGTCGTCGTCGAGCAGCCCTCCCGCGACCTCGCCGCCGGCCTCGTCGCCGAAGCTTGTGGGCGCCCGGCGCTACCCGCGGCCTTCAGCAGCTGCCGCCCGACCGGCTGCGGGCGCTTGGCACCGACCGCTCCGACACCCTGACCACCCGCGGCAACCTCGCCTATGGCGGGGGAGGCCGGGGTACGGGCTCATCGGCATGACCGCGCGCTCGGCGGCATGTGCGGACGTCTCGTTCGCCTACCGGCGATAGGCATCTACCTCGTAGATGATCTCTAGGCCGTCCTCGTCGTCCCACTGCTCACCGACCTCGATGAAGCCGTACTGCGATGCCAACTGGTAAGAAGCGACGTTGTCAGGGCTGATTGTCACCCGCACCGTGCGCACCTGCGGTTCGCGAGCAGCGCGCTGGAGCAGGGCCTCCAGTGCGGCCCGGGCGTAGCCGCGTCGTCGGTATGCTGGGTCGACCGCATAGCCGATCTCGACCATTCCGGACGGATCGGGGGGCCCGTGGTAGCCAGCCCGGCCGACGGCCACTTGCTGCCGTTCATCCCAAATAACGCCAGTGACCCATGCCGCGCTGGCCGGGTCCTCCTCGACCTGCTTGCTGCGCATCTGCCACACCCCTCGCCACTCAGGGCCGGCGAAGTACGCCGAGAGGGGCACGGGACTCACCGCGTTTGCCGCCGCCAGGTCACCGTTGGCCAGGGCGCGGAACACCGGCGCCGTCAACTGCACGATGCGCACGTCTGCGGGGGTCGCCCGGTCGGCCGAGTCTACCTGCTCCTCTGGCTTCACCGGGCAAGCATGCCAGGCTGACCCGCCGGAGCGGCGCAGGGCCGATCATCGCTGAGACATCGGACGGAGCGGCCCTTGCAGACCCGATCATCCGCTCATCGTCTACGACCGCGCGGTTCGCGGCAGATAAGGACGCCGCCTTCGCCGCCCGGTACCCCGTCGAGCATGACCGCCGTGCCCATCTCAACATCCGGCATCCTGGTTTCGCTTGCGCGTTCGGGCGCCAGGTGTTGCTGAGTCTGGGATCCGGGGTTAGCCGCTGGTCTTCTGTGACCGGCCGCCGCGTTCCTGTTCCCGCTCGGCTTCTTGCTGTCCTCCACCGGTCCGAACCGCGCCGCGCCGAACCGGTTGGTCGTCCTCGTGTACGCGGGCGCGGTCTGCCTCGCCGGTGTGCTGACGCTCGGCATCGAACTACTCCGGACATGGGTCGGGCGGCGGCGCAATTCAATGGCGGGGTCGGATAGTGTGCGCCTAGCGTCCGGGGATGGCCGTACAACTGCTGGCACTGACCTGTGACACCGACGACCCGGCGCGCCTCGCGCGCTTCTGGGGCGGGATGCTTCGCCGCGAGGCGGTCGAGGATGGCGACGGCCTGCTGTTGCCCGGCACGCCGACCCAGGTCGGCCTCCGGTTCGTAGCGGGCCCGCCGGCGGCCGAACACGCCATCCGGCTACACCTGCACGTGACCAGCGCCAGCCTCGCCGACCAGCAGGACACGGTGGCGGCCGCGCTGGCGATCGGGGCCGAGCATGTCGACATCGGCCAGACGCCCGATGAAGGACACGTGGTCCTGACCGATCCGGGCGGCAACTACTTCTGCGTCATCGAGCCCACCAACACGTTCCTGGCCGGCTGCGGCTTCTTCGGCGAGGTCGCCTGCGTGGGTACGCGCGACGTCGGCCTGTTCTGGAGCGAAGCGCTCGGCTGGCCGTTGGTGTGGGACTGGAACCAGGAGACGGCCGTACAGTCGCCGCTCGGCGGCACCAAGATCGCCTGGGGCGGCCAGCCCCGCACGCCGAAGGTGGCCCGCAGCGACCAGCGGTTCCTGCTCGCTTCGGTCGGCGCCGACCTGCGCAGGGAGATCGACCGGTTGGTGTCGCTGGGCGCGACGCTCATCGCGGTCGATGAGGACGGATCGGCCGAGCTGACGGACCCGGACGGCAAGGAGTTCCGCCTACGACCGGCCTGATCCGGCCGGGCCCTCTCACGCGCAGCAGCGTAACGACGTTCATGCCGGCGTACCGACCGGGCGCATCCAAGCCAGACTCAATTGACCAGCGCGACTACGTGGCGAGCGGTATGCGGCATGAGCGGACGTTGACTGCTGCTTGATCGGGTGGGCAAGCCGGCTGTCAGCAGACCGTGTGGCGCTACCGGCCTGCCGCTGGCTGCCGTTCGTGCGTGACAGCGGCCAATACGATGGAGGAGTGACCGAGTCGAACCTGCGTCCTGCCAAGAAGCCGTGGTTGCCGCCCCGTTGGTTCATACGGCTGTTCTGGTCGGCTCATCGGGGCGTGTTCCGGCGTTCCGGCGGCCGGGTCGGACTGTCGCGTCCGCGCGGCAACCGGTACGGAATGCTGCGCCTGACCACCGTCGGGCGTCGTACCGGCCAGCAGCGCAGCGTAATCCTCGGGTACTTCGAGGACGGCGCGAATCTGGTCTCGCTGGCCATGAACGGGTGGGGGGAACCCGAGCCGGCCTGGTGGCTCAATCTGCAGGCGCGCCCGGACGCGACCGTTGACCTGGTCGACGGGCCGCGGCCGGTGCGTGGTCATGCGGCGACGGGCGACGAACGGTCGCGGCTATGGGCCCGCTGGCGTGAGATCGACAAGAACCTGGATGGATATGCTGCGCGGCGGTCATCCGAAACTGCGGTGGTGGTCCTGGTGCCCCGGCCCGGCACGTCTGAGGCGTCGCGGGGCACCTGATCGACTGGCTTTGCTGGATGGGCTGATCAACCACGTATTCATGGACTGCGAATGTCGAGCCGAGGTCGGCCGTAACGCCAGGTAGCGAGCTAATTGCGGCATGAGAGGATCCGTTCGGCGGGACGGTCAGGCGTCGTAGTTCGGAGGCGGAGTGAATCGCCGATATGCCGCGTACTGGCCATCACCGTGGCGCCGGCGTCGCGTCAGACCGCGGCTGTTTCGCAGCGTGCGCCTAAATGCGGTCGGTAGGACGGCCGTCGCGCTGCTGTGCCTAGCCGGTGCTGGCGCCGGATACGGCGTGGGTCGGCTCGTGGGTTTGCCCAGCGCACTGAGTCCGCTTGCCGGCGCCCTGCTTGGCCTGATCACGCTCGTCGCTGTGGACCGTTGGCGATGGGGCGGGCTCGAAACTGGGTTCTCGTGGGGCAACGATCCAGACGTCGTCATGCGAGTCGGCACCGAGCTGCGCCGACAGGGTTTCCCGGTCCGGCCGGAGGTGGACCACGACGGCAGAGCCTGCCTTCGGTACCGAAACCGTGATGCGAGGCAGGTGAGGCGGGCGCTGAACCGGCTCGGTGTTCCATCGCCCCGCCGCTGATCGAGTCTTCCGCACATCGGCAGATGAGTGAGTCGATCAAGCACGTCCATCGGCTGGGCTCGTGTCCTGTGGCCGCGGCGCCGTCGTCTGACCCGAATCCGCGGATAGCGGAGGCATGATCGGGATATATCGCTGACGGCCGATGGACGGTGTGGTGTTTCGGCCGGTGGGCATGCCGGTGTCCCGGATGGCGCCGGGTTCGCTGGTCTCCGTGGGCTGGGTCGGGGCCAGTGAGGCCGGGTGGTCACGTCCAGACGGGTAGCCGGCGTATGCGGGCCAGGACCTGGGCCAGGAGCTGATGCCCTGGAGGCAGCCGTAGTGTGACCTGCCCGGCGTGGCGGACCAGCCGGGCAGGAACGGTCAGTAGCCGGTGGCGCAGGGTGCCCAGGTGCGCCCGGCCGCGTCCGTCACCGGTATCCAGGCCGGCGAGTTCCTGTAGGCGGACAGGTTGACCGCCAGCAGCGCACCCCACATCCACACCGTGTTGGCCGCCTGGGTGCCGGAGGGCAGGTGCCGCAGCGCGGCGCCGTGCTTGGCATCGCGGATTCTGTCCCCGATGTCGGTGCGCATCCGGTGCCAGGCCTCGGCCGCGACCGCTTTGGCCGGGGTGGACACGTCGAGGTTGGTGGCGATGAACGAGTACGCGTATACGTGCTCGACCAGGCCGTCCAGGGCCAGAGCGAGTTGGCCTTTCGGGATGGTGCGCCGGCGGCGGGCCCGTGGGTCGGTCGAGATGTCGCAGGCGCGTACCTTGACCCGCCGCACTACGGTCACGGTGCCCGGCGGCCAGCCGGCCGGGGCATAGTCGCACACGGCGACCTGGGCGCCTTTCATTCGTTTGGCTTTGCGCCACGCGCCATCGGCGATGGCGGCGGCGGCCCGCCAGGCCGCCGGGTTGCGGGTCACGCCCAAGGAGAAGTCGCAGCCGCCCTCGACCGCGGCCCAGGCGATGTCGGCGGCGAAGTAGCCCACATCGCCGCGGACTCTCGGCCGGGTGGTGACCCCGGCCGCCTTGAGGGTGGCCACGCTGCGTTCGATCAGCGAGCCTGCGCCCGGGCGGGGGTCCTCATCGCCGGCCAGCAGGTCGGCCGCGGTGGCCACACCGGCCTCCGCCCACGTGGCCACATGTGGCCGCCCGGCCCGGGCTCCCTTGTAGCTGTAGGCAATCCCGTCTTTCTTCGACCCGTACACTTCGACGTCGCTGCCGTCCAGGTCGATGGTGGCCCCACCGGCACGCAGCACGGCCCGCCGGGCGGCCGGTAGCACTGCCAACACCCGGCAGACGATCTCCCCGACGCCTTCCTCAAATGCCGGCCAGCTGCGCCGGGCCGAACCGCTGCGCGAGCTCGACCGCGGTGGTCGAGGCCGGCGTGGGCACTACTGACAGGGCCTGCCCGACCGCGTCCGCGCGGCGGCGGTCCAACCCGGTCCAGAACTCGGCTCCGAACATCTGCGCCTGCGCCACCGCGACCAGCAACTCGCCCGCGGACAGACCCCGATCCCGCTGCTTGATCGCACCGACCGCGTCGTCCAACGCGGCGGTCACGCCCAGCCGGCCAACCAGCTCGGCCACCGCCACCACACCCGAGACCGCAGTCAACGACGCGTCCGGTGCGCCAACGCGGACACGGCCTGCCAAACCAGGTATCTTCTTCACCGAACGGGTGTCCTTCCCACAGCGACGCATTGGTGCTTCGACAACCCCAATTGTCCCTGCTGGCAAGGCATCCGTTCGTCTATGCCACGCGGTGTTGTATCCCTATCCGCGGATCCGGGTCTGAGCGCCAAGCGCCACGTCACGGACACGTTCGGGACGCGCTTGCCCAGGTCAGGACCGATACCCACGTCGACCCGGTCGGTAAAGCCCACGCCTACCCCGAACTGGTCGTCGCCGGGCTGCCCCCGCACATCGCACACGCCCTGCTCAACGACCTCGCCACCCGGGTCTACGACCGTGCCGAACGCTTCCACCACGGCCAGCACATCACCGACCTGATCGCCGGCTACGACGTAGTCATCGTGGACGGGCCCGCAACCGGCGAGCTGCATCCCGGCGCCGCCTTCGCCTTCTACGGCCGCGACCGGGTGCGGCTGCAACAGATGGTGTGGCCCGACCGGGCGGGACGCTTCCCCTGGGAGGCCGGCTACGACTTCGACGCTGAGGCCCAGCCCCGTCATCGGTCGACCGTAGCCCCACCCGCGTCCGTGCCACACCCGTGGCCACGTCCCCGCATGCCCCGCATTCGGTATCGTCCCGGCCTCCGGTACCGACCATCGGCCGGGCGGCGCTGGCGCGCCTGCAGGCTTCATCGAGCGGTTCGCCCAGCACCGGCAGATGAACCCGCCGTTCGTCATCGACCTGGCCGCTCACCACAACGCCGCCAGGAGGGCGCCAGGGCCGGTCAAGCTGCAGCAGAGTCTCAGCGACATGGCGCATTCTTTAGGGCCTGGCCGGTCTCGCAGCCGTGCGTTCCTATTTCGACACCGCTACGAAACACGGGCAGCGTGCACTCGATGTACTGCGCCGGACTCCCGGATACCACCAAGCGGCTCGCCGGAGTCTTGTCCCTCACCATTGGATCGTCCTGAACCAAGCCTGAATCGATAGGCTCCGCACCGTGATGGATCATCCGGACCGTGGCCGCGAGGTCTTCGTCTTCCAGGTCAACGTTGGCGCTAACGTGCAAGAAGTCGTCTCCGTCCTGGGCCCCGGCACCGTCTTCGAACACGGACTCTGCACCGAAGCGATCCTGGGCGTGGTCCGGCCAGGTCCCACCAGCGAACCCAAGATCACGCCAGAGCGCTTCCAAGAAAACCCAGCGTTCGTCCAGTATCTGCGGGAACTGATCTCCAGCCGGATCTACGATACGGAAGGCATCCGGCGTGCCGGCGAACAACAGGGCGAAGGGTACGTCTACCTCATCGATGCGCGCACGCCGCAGCCCGATGGGCAGGTGCCCTCAGCAGACGTCATCGAAGCGGTGCAGGTCCAGGGCGGCTCGCTCGTAGCGGCGTCCTACCAGCACAATCCCAACCATCAGCTGCTGACCAAGGACGGCTTTTTCAGGCTCCCGACAGAACTGGAGACGATCCTGCTGGCCGACCTCCGCGCCCGCTGTACACAGCCACGCTGATCAGCACTCGCAGAATCAGGCTGAACACGTACTTCGGATCGTCCCGTGAGAGGCTCGTCATCACCTTTCAACCCTGGCCGCCGGCGAGCCCTTCCAGATCTGCGGCACCAATGAGTGCCTTGAGTGCCGGCTCCGCGGTGAGGTCCACCGGCCGAAGCTCCCCGCCGCGCTGGTCGGCCACAATTTCGGTCGACACGTCCTCAACGATGGTGGCGGCGTCCACCGACTCCCACCGGACTCCATTGAAAGCTGCGCGCTCGAATTGCGCCGCGAGGATGCACGAGACCTTGGGACGTCCGTACGCGTCCATCCGATCCTTACGAAGGACCACCACTCGTGCAGATGCAATGGCCGGCGCCACCGCCAAAGCCTCACGAACAGTTACCAGGACTTGACCGCACACGAACAGGCTGTGGTAGGCAGCACGCTCCTGCGGCGATAGCTTCCTGATGGACAAGACGCCCGCCTGTGTGCGGACCGGCCAATCCTCCGGGACCACCTCCTCCAGAGGAGGCACAAGGACCACGAGTGACACCTCGTCACCGTCCACACCTACCGCAGCGCTTGGCGATTCGTTATCTTCAAACGCTTCCTCTAGCGTTTCGATCACGACTTCTGGGACGTTGGCGTGCAGCTGGTTCCATCGTCGGTCCAGATACTCCTGCGCTTGCGCTTGCTGTTCGGCTGCTTCAGCCGCCCGCCGTGCAACCTCGCCACCGGCCCACGCAGCGGCACGTCGCCTAGCCTGGGCTCGTTCGGCACGCTGGAATGGGCCGATGCCGGCAAGCGCCTGTCGCTCGTAGTGCTTATGGATCGCGGCATGGTCCGGCTGGGTGGGAGCAGGGGCGACCGGGCGCGTCGCCGTCGGGAAGTCGGCGCGGTGTGCTGTGAGGATGTGCTCGAAGGCGTTTATCACCGCGATGAACTCCGGGTAGCCTATACCCTGCGCCGCCAGTTGCTGTTGCGCCGCGAATTGCCGTTGGTAGCTACCAGCCGACACCGCTGCCGTGCCGCGACCTCGGCTCGACCTTGCTCCTTGGCTACGGCCGCCCAGCGAGGCGTAGAAGCCCACTGGCCCAGCACCCGTGGAGAACCCTGCCCGTCCGCTGCCGATATGAACCCGGGCAGCCCGTGGCCCGAGGCTTGCTCGCACCCCGCGCGACGACGCTCGGATGCGCACTCCCGGCGCCAGCTTGATCGAGAAGCCCACATATCTGACTGTAGGGCACGCTGCGCGGACGGGTTGTCCGCCTATCGACCGATACCACAACGACTCTTGCAGCCAAGATTGGGGCCAGATTGCTTTGCGAGGTTCGACTGTCCAGCGTGACGGGCGGTCGCGTGGCGCGGCGTGCAATCACTCCATCGCTGATGAACCCGTCGGGGCTTCCGCCCGGGGCGTGTCAAGCTCGCCTCATGGAAGATGAGCAGGTCGCGGCCTCGGGGCGGCTGGTCCTCGTGTGCGGCCTGCCTGGCGCGGGCAAGACCACGCTGGCCCGCCAGCTCAAGCGGGAGTATGCGGCGATACGTCTGTGCCCCGATGAGTGGATGGCCGACCTACGGATCGATCTGTTCGACGAGGGCGCACGGGACCGGATCGAGCAGGTCCAGTGGCGACTTGCGCAGCGCCTTCTCCAGCTTGGCGGCACCGTGATCATCGAATGGGGGTCGTGGAGCCGCGCCGAGCGCGATGCCCTCCGCCAGCGTGCCCGCGAGCTCGGCGCCGCCGTAGAGCTCCGGTTCCTCGACGAGCCGTTGGAGGTCTTGTGGGCTCGCGTCCACGCGCGTGACATGGAACGCCGGCTGGGCCGGCGCGCCCTCACCGTCGCCGACATGGAAAGCTACGCCGCGACCATCCAACGGCCCAACGCCGAAGAACTCGCCCTGTTCGACCCGGCACCGTCGTGACCGATTCACCTGCTTCCAGCCCCGGCTCTACGGAGTGGAAGCCGAACGCCCGCCGCAAGTCCACTCATCCGCGATACAGGTGTCACACGGGTACGCCGTGATCGCATGGACCTTGGTGTGCCGCCGACGCACCCAGAAGAACCGAGCCGAGCAGGGCGCCGGGTTGACAGCAGCCATAGAGACAGTGCGGCAACCCTGGCCCGGCGCGCCGGTCGCGTCGTGCACCGAGCCCGGCTACTCCCAAGAAGGATCCCAGTACTCCGTGGCGGGTGGGCCGTTCCCGGCATGCCTGAGCCGGGCGGTCCAGGTTTCAGGCAGCGCGGTTCTGGCGGTCAGGGTCGCCGCGGAGCTGCTCGGCCAGCGCAATGGTGTCCGGTGACGGTTCGGCGCCGATCTCGTCGAGAGCTCGGGCGAGGCGGCGTAGCAGGGCTCTGATCGCGCTCTGGCGGCCGTGGCGACAGACAACAAAGCCGTGGTTGTCCCTGCGTACCGGGAACCGGGGATTCGCATTCTTCCCCACCGCGCCCATCGTTTTGTCCTTGCTAAGGAACGTCGGCGGCATATATGCGAGCCGTAACTCCACCTCCGGGTCCGGCGACACCCCGTCGACCGGGACGATAATCCGAAGCGAAGGCAACGCCTCGGCCCGTTCGTCGTCGAAGTCGTAGAACCGGTGACCAGGTGTGGTGAAGAGCGGGTCGATCGGCGCCACCTGCTTGCCGTTGACAATCAGGTCGACCTGGCGGAGGTAGTTGCGGTAAACCACCCCGAAGTGCTGTAGCAGGTTCGTCTCCAATGCGGTGGTGGTCTTCCACGTCATCCTGTCAAGCTTGTCCCACACGACGATGGTTCGCGCGGTGTCGAACCCGCCCGGGAATCCATCGGCCAGGTACAGCGACACCCACATCGGCAGGGCCTGTGCGGTCAGCTCGGGGACGACGACCCGGTTTCCCACCATGTAGTCGTTGATCCGACTCACATCGAGGGTCACCGCGTAGAAGTCGCCCGCGTCCGCTCGTGAGTACACGGTGAAGCGTTGGCCCTGGCTGACCGATGCACTCGGGAGGCCGTAGCCGTACCGGCCGAAGAGATTGCGGCTGTTCTCCCGGTCGGTGCCGCCCCACACCACCGCGGCCCGAATCATCTCGCGGACCATCCCGTAACCATCGTCAGCGATGGCGACCCGGTCGGGCTTGGCCTCCGACGGCGACTGACCGTACCCAAAGAAGATGTGAATATTGGCGGCACCCGCCTCGATCGAGTTGTCGACCAACTCGTCCAGCGCTGTCGCGGCCGATCGGTAGCCAAGATCACGAATCGACCTGACGAACGCACTCGCGACGGTGAGCCCGTAGTCGAACCCCTCACGCTCGATCTGACGCACGTATTGCTGCTGGCGCTTGTGCACTGCCGTGATGGTGCGCTTCGCGGCTTTTGCCATGACGGCCCCTAACTCCCAAGTACGGCCAACATCTGGCCAAGAGCGGACCTCGGCCAGGTCAGGTCACAGGCAGCGACGGCCAGCACGCTCTGTGGAGTGGAACAAGTGCTGGCAGCGGCGGGAGACTAGGCAGGCAATGTGCTGCGCACGTGCGGCCCTCCAACGCTCCAGGCGCGAAGGCCGACTCTGTGCATGAGTCCGTGGACGTCGCTGCTTCTGAGGCCTTTGCGGCCCCGTTGGAGGACGACCTTTGCGCGGCTCGGTTGTTGCGGACGTGACGTTAGCCAGCCTGGTGCAGCCGGTCAACGCCCGATGTCGGCGTGGCGTCGAGTCCTATGTAGACGTCACGCTGGGTGCATCAACGAACGCGGTCGCGCACATGTGCTCGACCGATCAGATCGCACTCCCGCGCCGTGTACATGCCCACCTCCCGCCAATGCGGGCCATGCTCTTCGAGCACCCGAAGCCGCCGCTCACGCCCCGGCATCAACATGTACGCCCACGGCGCAGACGGCACGCCGGACAATTCCACCCGAGCGGCCTCGGTACCGCGGTCGTCGGCCGTGACACCGACGCCGGCGACAAGGGGATGCCGTGCCGGCGTACCCATAGTGGGATATAGGCCCATCATCGCGGCGTCAACCTCCAGCCAATCGCGAGACAGCAGGTAGCGAACGGCGCGGCTGAAGTTGCCACCGAAGGTCGCCAGCAACACCGCGCAGATCTCGCCGACCATTCGTTCAGGATCTGCCCGGTGACGAACCGAGCGACACAATGCAAAGGTCTGATTGGGCAGTACCAAGCCAATCAACGCCTGGGGCGCGTTCGCACCATCCGCATCCACCCGCACCATACAGGCGGCGTGAGACGCCGCCGTCAAGTCACAGGGAGACTCGGGGTGCCCCGCTCATCCTCTACAGCGTCAGGTGGGGGCCTCGTCGCTGCCTTCAGCGCCACCTCGTCGAGGTGGCTGAGCCCTCCCAAGATCCGGTCTGCGACATAGGCACCGTGATGCGAGAGGCGCGCCGGCCGGGCCAGAAGCGCCAAGATCATGTGAATTCTTTGCGCAGTCGCGACCCCCACGGATTGCTTGGTGTCGTAGATGCTTGCTGGATGGCCCCCACGCCGCCGTACCTGACCAGGTGGGTGCTCCATCCGGAGGCCGACGCCCACGTCCGGTCGGCCGCCGCCGTCGCACGGTTCGCGCTGACGTCGCCCGACCTTACCGACAAGCACCGATCGCGCCTGCTCAACGACGCCATCTGGTATCGAACAGAAGCTGCCAGCAAGATCAAACTGCGCTTCCGATCGGCCGGCGTGTTGACGTTGGCGGCCAGCAGGCCGACGAAGTGGCGCTCCCAACTGCGGCATGACCACGTAGACACGAGGGCCTCGCTCATCAAGCAGATGACCGAGCGACCCGAGGACGTCGAGGCAATACTGCGCGGTGCGGTGTCCTGCCTGGTCACCGTCAGCGAGCACGACGCGGTCTCTTTGTTGGACGCGGCCACGGCGGGCTGGGACAGGTATCTGCTGGCCAAGGTAGACGTCTATGACTTTTCGGCGGACCCACCGCGGCCATTCATCATCAACGGTCGGTACGCGGGGCCGCCGTCGGCTTCCGGGACGGCATGAGCCGACCACCAAGACGAGGCCGACCGTGGCTCGCATCCGACCGGACGGGCGGCCCGGCCGATGCGGTCCTGGACCTTGTACGCGCGCGCCATGCGGGTCTGGTCGTGGAACGCTGGACCGTCGTCCACGCCGGCGACGACGACAACGTCTACTTCCTTGGCGACGCCGGACGCCTCGACGCCGTCCAGGTGGACACCTCCAGCGACGGCCGACCGCCCTTCCTCATCGCGGGAGATGACAGCGAGCAGTACGTCACATCCGATCCGGTTTCGGCGGCCGCGACAATAGTCGCTCTGCTCGACGGCGAGCCGGTGTCAACAGGCACGCCGTCAGTCCCCGGTATGGCCGTCGGGCTGCCGGAACTCGCCGATCTCCTGTGCACGCGTGTGACAAGCTGGATGCCCGTATCGCCGAGCTGACCGGTCGGTCCGCGCGACCCGGCGACGTGGGCGAGTACATCGCCTCGCCGGTCTTCGATATCGAGCTGGCCGCTAGTCCTGTAGTAAGCGTGTCGGGGTGGTAGATCGACCCGGAGATGGATCAAGGGCCTTATCCTGATTGGGTTTTGCGCGCCAACGCAGCCCAGACAAGAAAGACCCTTGTGGTGAGGAAGATAACGTACGAGCAGAGCAGGCGGAACTCGGCACGCCGCCAGCGTCGGGTGCCGGCTCGGCACCGGCAGGCGGGGCACTGGGGTGAGCAGTCGCAGCCGATGCTGACGTCGGGGAAGATCAGCTACGAGATCGGCGGGAACGTCGAGGCGACGGCGTTTGGTGGGTTGTTCGCGATGCACCGGCTGGTGACCAGGTTGGGTTTGGTGACCGCGATCGACGCCGACCTGAACCTGTTGAAGATCCACCTGCCGTACCACGAGTCCGACCACGTGCTGACCCTGGCCTACAGCGTGCTGTGTGGCGGCACCCGACTGGAGGACGTCGACCGGCTACGCGCCGACGTGCCGTTGATGAACGGGTTGGGCGCCGCACTGCTGCCGGACCCGACCACGACCGGGGACTTCCTGCGCCGTTTCACCGAGGCGGACCTGCTCACGCTGATGGAGGCGATCAACTCGGTGCGGCCCCAGTTGTGGACCGGGCGCGGCGCCGACCTGCTCGACGATGTCGCCTACCTCGATGCGGACGGCACGATCGTGCCCACCACGGGCGAACTCAAGCAGGGCATGGACATCTCCTACAAAGGGATCTGGGGCTACGCGCCGCTGCTGATCACCCTGGCGAACACCCGGGAGGTGCTGTATCTGGTCAACCGGCCCGGCAACGCACCCAGCCACCTGAACGCCGCGACCTGGATCGACAAGGCGATCGCCCTGGTGGTGCCGCACGCCAAGCGGGTGTGCCTGCGCGGGGACACCGACTTCGTCAATCTCAGACTCGACTACAAGGACGTGGCCGAGTTCGCCTACCGGCCCGGCAAATGCAAGCGCGCCTACCGCGTCGTGGTGCTGCGTAAGAACATCAGCCGGATGAAGGGTGAACAGGCCCTCATCGACGAGGTGCGCTACTTCTTCTACTTCACCACCTACCCCGCCGACACCCACACTCCCGCCCGCATCGTCGAGTTGGCCAACGACCGCTGCGACCAGGAGAACATCATCGGCCAGCTCAAATCCGGGATCAACGCCCTACACGCCCCGGTCAACGACCTGCACAGCAACTGGGCGTACATGCTCATCGCCTCTTTGGCCTGGAACATCAAGTCGTGGCACGCCATGATGATGCACCGCAAGCACGACCGCCACACGTTCATCCGGATGGAGTTCAAGCGGTTCCTCGACACCGTGATCCGCATCCCGGCCATGGTCATCGTCAGGGCCCGGGGCATCGTCGTGCGGCTGGTCGCCTACACCGTCAACCCGGACCGGTTCTTCAGCGCCTGGGCCACCACCGAACGCGTCCGCTTCGCCCGCACCCCTGCCACCGGCTTCGGCTGACCCAAGCGACCCCGCCGCGTCACCAAACCCACCGTCACGCACCCGCGACGGCGATGCCCATACCCAGACCCGACACCCACCACCCAGAAACCCATCAAAACGGACACGACCCATCCAGGCTGCCCACCTCACAACCGGCCCGCAACCACGACGAGCCGCCACAGAAAGATCATCTACCGCGTCCCGTCGCCCAACAGCGCACGGCACGTCAATCCTCGCTTGTTTGAGGGCTAGTGCAACCCAGGCCGGATACGACGGCAGGTTCCGGTCAGGTCCTCTGGCCGGCCGTACGGTGAACATCAAGGCGTACGGCGACGCCCGCGGCGGGCTTGACGTGACGCTCTACCCCGTGCGACTTCTACCTGGTGCTCAGCGGAGCGCCGCAAGCCGGCGGCGGCGTTCGACACCGACGCTGGCACATCGCCCGGGTCTACCTACTCGACGCGCAGCGGTTCCGAACCAAGCTCGAGGCACGTGGCGTCCGGATCGGAAACGACACCAGCGTGCGGGTATCCGACCTGCAACCCGCTGAGATCTACCCGACGAGCGGACCCGACGCACTCCTGACCCTGACAGAGGCACAGCGGCAAGCTCTATCGCTGTTCGCCTAGGAACGGGCGGGTCAGGTTCCGCTCAGGTAGCCTCCAGCGGGTCGGCGCCTCGGGACGATAGCGACAGCGACTTCGGCGGCTTGACGGGCGAGGTCGGGCACGGCGCGGGCGTACAGGTTCGCTGTGAGGTTGTACGAGGACGGCCGGCACGAGTCCCTGCACGGTCTTAATGTCGGCGGCGGCTAGCGCCAGGGTCGCCGCGCCATGGCGAAGACTGGACTCCCGCTCCTGCCGATCTTGCACCATGGTCACCTGTCTACTCCGACAAGAACGATCTTGTACACAGGCCATCTGACATGTCTGCCGTACGCGCGGGCCATACCGATCCGTCGCAGTGCGGTTGAACGTACCCAGCTTGGGGCGGGTCAGGTCGGCCCAGCCGTATCCGGCTCCTACCCGTAGGTTTGCCCTGTCCGCCCACACCGGGATCGGTCCGTTGGCACCCGAGCACACGACGAGCACACCACTGACCACTGTGGACACAAGAACGGCCCCGATCCGGCGTGAAACGCCAGGTCAGAGCCTTGATCCTAAGTGCGCCGCCAGGGACTCGAACCCCGAACCCGCGGATTAAGAGTCCGCTGCGGTTTGTGACGGTCGATCCGCATAGTGCCGCCCCGTCCATGCACAGGGTGTTTCGTCCGGACTCATGGTGAGACTTGATGCCGACTGCTCCGTCTGGTGCCGTACTGTTCGCGGCGTCCGAGCACACATCGAGCACACACGTCCGTAGGCGCGATGCCGCTACAGCTGCGGTCTCGGCACCGATGAACCCGCCCGACTCGCGGCATTAGCGGACCGGTCTCTCTCTGCTGGACCGCGCAGTAGTGCTTGCGCTACGATGCACTACGTGACGATGCCATTGTCGATCCGCTTCGAGGCCGCGCTGTTGGCGCGATTGCGCGCCCGTGCGTCCGCGACGGTAGGCGGCAACACGTCCGCGTT
>JAEHDK010000345.1 GCA_016880465.1 Micromonosporaceae bacterium | reverse complement strand
GGCCCGGCCCGACCGGAACCGGCGCGGCGGGCAGCGCCCGGCGGCGCGGTACGGCGATCCTCGGCTCGACCGGGCCGACCGGCCCCGGCCCGGCGGGCAACGCTTGCCGCGTCGGGGCGGCGAGCAGCGGGCGGGGCAGCCGTACCGTGGCCACCACGCCGGGGCTCGCCTCCCGCAACTGCACCGCGATGCCGTGCCGGGCGGCCAGGTGACTGACCACGAACAGGCCCATCCGCTCGGATGCCGCGACGTCGACCGGCGGCGGGTCGGCCAGCAGCGCATTCGCGTCGCGCAACGCGGTCGCGCCGAGGCCGATGCCCTGGTCGGCGATCTCGACGAGCGCCTCCTGCCCACCGCGCAGCCCCTGGCCGGTGATCCGTACGGCGGTGTCCGGTGGCGAGAAGGTAGCCGCGTTCTCCAGCAGCTCGGCGAGCAGGTGGACGACGTCCGCGACCGCGTGCGCGACGACGTACACATCGCCCGTCGACTCGTGCCGGACCCGTTGGTACTGCTCGATCTCGGCCACCGCGGCGAGGATCACGCCGGCGAGTGGTGCCGGTTCGGCACGCCGCCGCCCGGTCTCGCTGGCGGCGAGGACGAGCAGGTTCTCGTCGTTACGCCGCATGCGGGTCGCCAGATGGTCCAGCTTGAACAGGTTCGCCAGCTGGTCCGGGTCCTCCTCCATCAGCTCCAGGTCGTCGAGCAGCTCCAACTGCCGCTCCACCAGCACCTGGCTGCGCCGGGCGAAGTTCACGAACATCGCGTTCACGTTGCGCCGCATCGCGGCCTGCTCGGCGGCCAGCCGCATGGCACTGCGGTGCACCGCGGTGAACGCGTCGGCCACCTCGCCGATCTCGTCGTTGCCGCGGACCGCCACCGGCTTCGGCTCGACCTCCGGCTCGGCGAGATCCGAGGTACGCAGCCGGTCGAGGGACGCGGGTAACCGGTGCTGGGCGACCTCCAGCGCCTCCGCCCGCAGCAGCCGCAGCGAGCGCGCCATCGACCGGCCGATCACCACCGAGAGCACCAGGGCGACCAGCAGGACCGCCAGAACCGCCAGGCTCGCGAACAGGGTCTCCCGCAGCCGCACCGTACTGAGCTGCCGCGCCCCGCGCACCGCGTCGGCCAGCAACTGGATCTCGACGGTACGCAGCAGCTCCAGCTCGGCACTGCTGGCCGACCACCACTGGGCCGGGTCGACGCCTATACTGGCGGACTGCGCGCGGTCGATGACGGTGCGCTCGAGCGCCTCGCTGGTCCGGGCCGCCTGGCCGCGCACCACGTCGTCGTACCGGGCGACCTGCTCCGCGCGGGCCGCGACCCGGAACCGGTCCAGCGCGGCCTGCCGCTGCGCGCGGGTGTCGGACACCGTTTCCAGATCGCCCGGCGCGAACGCCCCGGCCCGCAGGACGGCGTACAGGCGCCCGCGTACCTGCGCCGCCAGCTCCTTGGCCCGGGTCAGCTCGGCCACCCCGCGCACCTGGGTCGCCAGCGCCGGGTCGTCACCGAACTCCGACGGCTCGGGCAGCACCCCGAGCAGTACTTCGATCGTTCCGGTGTACGCGTCGAACACGGCCCGCTGGCGCAGCCAGCCCTCCTGCACGCCGGCCCGGGCCCGCTCCAGCTCGCCGAGGGCGGCCATGGCCCGCTGGTACGCCGGCCGTACCGCGCCACCGCCCGCGAGCGGCCCGGCGGCCTGCTGGAACGCCGTCCGCGCGCGGTCGACCGCCTGCCGTTGGGGGCCGAGGTCGCGGGCCAGCGTGGCGGGATCGCGGACCCGGGTCGCCGTACCCTCGACCGCCAGCTCGCCGACGCTCAGGTCCCGTTCCCGCTGCAGCTCGTCGATGAGTGCGGTGGCCTCGCGGTCGGCCGCGACCAGCCGGGCGGCCTCGTCGATCGCGTTGGCGCGCTGTACGGACGCGGTGGTCTGTACGCCGGCCACGACCGCGAACGCGACGCCCGGAATGACCAGCACCGCACCGAGCTTGGTACGGACCCGCCAGTCGCGGATGCGCAACCGGAGCCGTGGGCGGCGGACGCCCCGGCGCCGGTGGCTTCCTACCGGCACCTCCGGCCGCGGCTCACCAGCCCCCACCTCTGCAAGCCCCTCCCTACACCCAGCCTGTCGTACCGGCCCCAGGCGGAGTGCGGGTCCATCCAAACACTCGATGGCGCAGTTGAAAACACCCGGCGGTACACGACAGGATGCGAGCCGTGCCCGCTGTGCGCCGTACCCGCGCCGTCCTGCTGTCCTGCCTGGTCATTGTGCTGGCCACCGGCGGATGTAAGGCGGGTCCGCGGCCACCCGCGCCGGTACCGCCGATCACCTTTGGCCTGCTCACCGCGGTCAGCGGCGGGTCCGCGGCGCTCGGTACCCAGGCCACCCAGGGCGCCCAGCTCGCGGTCGACCTGGTCAACGGCGACGTCGTCGACACCGCTGACGACCCGGTGCTGACCGCAGAGGAAAAGAGCCGCCAACCGGGGCGGGGCGGTTCAGGGATTATCACGCTTACCGGTAACGCACGCGGATGGAAAGGAACACGAGATATTAT
>JAEHDK010000344.1 GCA_016880465.1 Micromonosporaceae bacterium | reverse complement strand
GCGAATGCGCGAGGTCGGGCGGGCACATCTGGCCCATCGGTAGGTCCCCAGCCGCCGCGTGCCGTCCTACGAGGTATAGGTGAGGCGGACCGTACGTCGGCTGCGGTACACTCCTGGCATGACTCGGGGCTTCCTGCTCCTTACCCGGCCGTGCTGATGCCCTAGCCGGCGACAGCACGGCGACCCCTCCTGCGTGAGGGGCTTTTTTCTGCCCTGAAGACCCCGGATCTGACTATGAGGTGGCGACAGTGTCCGACGCAGCCGAGAACCCGGCCGACATCCCCCCGTTCCGGTACACCGCCGAGCTGGCCAACGACATCGAGGCCCGCTGGCAGGACCACTGGGAGGAGAACCAGACATTCCGGGCGCCGAACCCGACCGGCCCGCTGGCCGAACCGGATCATCCCCGCAGCGGCGCGCCGAAGCTGTACGTGATGGACATGTTCCCGTACCCGTCGGGCGAGGGGCTGCACGTCGGGCACCCCCTGGGGTACATCGCGACCGACAGCTACACCCGGTACCAGCGGATGGCCGGGTTCAACGTGCTGCACCCGATGGGCTTCGACGCATTCGGCCTGCCGGCCGAGCAGTACGCGGTGCAGACCGGTACGCACCCCCGGACCACGACCGCGCGCAACGTCGAGCGGTACCGGGGACAGCTGCGCCGGCTGGGGCTGGCGTACGACAACCGGCGCTCGTTCGCCACGACTGACGTCGAGTTCTACCGCTGGACACAGTGGATCTTCCTGCAGGTGTTCAACTCCTGGTACGACCGGGACGCCGGCCGCGCGCGACCGGTCGAGGAGCTGATCCGCCAGTTCGAGGACGGTACCCGCGCGACGCCGGACGGCCGGCCGTGGCCACAACTGTCCGATGTGGAGCGCCGGCAGGTCGTCGACGACCACCGGCTGGCGTACATCTCCGAGGCGCCGGTCAACTGGTGCCCGGGCCTGGGGACCGTCCTGGCCAACGAGGAGGTGACCCCGGAGGGGCGCTCCGAGCGCGGCAACTTCCCGGTCTTCAAGCGCAACCTGAAGCAGTGGATGATGCGCATCACCGCGTACGCCGACCGGCTGCTGGCCGATCTGGACGGGCTGGACTGGCCGGAGAAGGTCAAGCTGATGCAGCGCAACTGGATCGGCCGGTCCGTGGGCGCGCACATCGACTTCCCGACCCGGGTGGGCCCCATCCGGGTGTTCACCACCCGGCCCGACACGATCTTCGGGGCCACCTACATGGTGCTGGCGCCGGAGAGCGAACTGGTCGACGAGCTGGCACCGAGCGCCTGGCCGGAGTCCACTAAGGACAAATGGACCGGCGGGCACGCCACCCCGCGGGAGGCGGTCGACGCGTACCGCAAGTTCGCCGCCGGCAGGACCGACATGGAGCGGCAGGCGGAGACCCGGGAGAAGACCGGTGTGTTCATCGGCGCGTACGCCACGAACCCGGCCACCGGTACCGGGATTCCGGTGTTCATCGCCGACTACGTGCTGGCCGGCTACGGTACCGGCGCCATCATGGCGGTACCCGGGCAGGACGAGCGGGACTGGGAGTTCGCCGAGGTCTTCGACCTGCCGATCATCCGGACGGTGGCACCGCCGGCCGGGTTCGACGGCAAGGCGTACACCGGCGAGGGTCCGGCCGTCAACTCCAGCGCGCCGGACGGCGGGCTGAGCCTGGACGGCCTGGACGTGGCCACCGCCAAGGCGCGCACCATCGCGTGGCTGGAGCGCGAAGGCCTGGGCGCCGGCGCGGTCACCTACCGGCTGCGCGACTGGCTGTTCAGCCGGCAGCGGTACTGGGGCGAGCCGTTCCCCATCGTCTACGACGAGACCGGGCTGCCGGTGGCCCTGCCCGACGACATGCTGCCCGTCGAGCTGCCCGAGATCGACGACTTCTCGCCGAAGACGTTCGACCCGGACGACGCCGACACCGAGCCGGAGACTCCGCTGTCCCGGCACACCGACTGGGTCGACGTCGAGCTGGACCTGGGCGACGGCCCGAAGACGTACCGGCGCGAGACGAACGTCATGCCGCAGTGGGCCGGCTCCTCCTGGTACGAACTGCGCTACCTGGACCCCACCAACGACAAGGTCATGGTCGACCCGGAGAACGAGCGGTACTGGATGGGTCCGCAGGTCGACGGTGACAGCGGCGGGGTCGACCTGTACGTGGGCGGTGTCGAGCACGCCGTACTGCACCTGCTGTACGCGCGCTTCTGGCACAAGGTGCTGTACGACCTGGGCCACCTGTCGTCGTTCGAGCCGTTCCGCAGGCTGTTCAACCAGGGCTACATCCAGGCGTACGCGTACGCCGACAGCCGGGGCGTGTACGTGAACGCCGAGGAGGTCGTGGAGCGCGCCGGTCGGTTCTTCCACCGCGACACCGAGGTGGACCGCGAGTACGGCAAGATGGGCAAGTCACTGCGCAACGTGGTCACGCCGGACGAGATGTGCGCCGCGTACGGTGCCGACACCTTCCGGGTGTACGAGATGTCCACCGGCCCGCTGGACGTGTCCCGGCCGTGGGAGACCCGGGCCGTCGTCGGCGCCTACCGGTTCCTGCAGCGGGTCTGGCGGCTGGTCGTGGACGAGGCGACCGGCGCGACCCGGGTCATCGACTCCACTGTGGACGACGAGACGCAGCGGGTCCTGCACCGGGTCATCGACGGGGTGAACACCGACCTGACCAACCTGCGGTTCAACACCGCGATCGCGAAGCTGATCGAGCTGACGAACCGGGCAACGGCGATCTCGTCGGCCGGCGCCGGTACGCCCCGCGCGGTCGTCGAGCCGCTGGTGCTGATGCTGGCGCCGTTCGCGCCGCACGCGGCCGAGGAGCTGTGGCGGCGCCTGGGACATGCCGAGTCGCTGGCCTACGGCCCCTTCCCGCAGGCCGATCCCGCCTGGCTGGTGACCGAGACGGTCACCTACCCGGTACAGCTGAACGGCAAGGTTCGCGCCCGGATCGAGGTGCCCGCGGACGCCACGGACGACGCCGTACGGGCCGCCGCGCTGGACGCGGTCGCGGCGCAGCTGGGCGGGCACGCACCCCGCAAGGTCATCGTCGTGCCCGGCCGGATGGTCAGCGTGGTCGCGTAGATGCCAAGGCGAGCCGACCTGGCCGGGTTCTCGTTTGAGCGGGCGACAAGTCGGGTCGGCGTCAGCTCATACCGGGCGCGGCCACCGGCAGCCCGACCGACCGAGCCACGTCGAACATGCGCCGGTCGTACGTCAGCAGTGTGTCGAGCGCGTCCCCGGCGATCTGCGCGCTCGCGATGTGGACGGCATCAAGCGTCCGAACTCCGGCCGGGAGAGCGGCGGCGTGGTCTCGGACCTCCTCGGTCACCAGGATCTCGGTGAACGTGAGCACGAGCTCTGCCATGAGATTGGGGTAGGCGCCGACGCGATCGAGCGTGCGGACCGTCTCGACGAGGCCGATCGTGCTCGTCGCCATGGGCATACCCGGCCGGCCCGCCAGGAACGCAGTGAGGTCCGCGGCGTACGGACGGCCGGAGATCAGGGTGACGAGCGCGGACGCGTCGAGGTAGATCAACGATCGTCCTCTGCTCGGCTGGTGAGAAGCAGGTCCAACGGCGACACGTCAGGGGGAACCGGGTACCGCGGAACTCGGTCGAGATCGCTCGTGGTCGTCGCCTTGAGCCGGATCAGCCCTTTGGCGACGAGCGAGGCATACCGACCCAGGGTGCCCGAGCCGGGCAGAAGCACGGCGATTATCTTGCCATGCCGGGTGACCTGGATGGCCTCACCCTGCTCGACCCGCGCGAACATAGCGCTCGGGTTGTACGAGAACTCCCGGACCGACACGGTGCTCATGGACGTCTCCCAAACTGTGCCTACAATCATTGCATTGTACCCACATGCGCCGCGCCAAAGCACGCTCTGCCAGTCACTGGTATCGCACATGATCCTCGATGTGGTGACCGATGGCCACCTTCGGTCCCGAGGCGGTCGCCGCGCTCACCCGTCGGCTTGCGCAGGGCCTGCACCGGTCGGCTGACCGTCCGTGCTCGCATGCTCCCTTGCAGACAGTCGTAGGTACAGGACGACCGCGGCGCTGATGACCAGCCCCAGTACCGCGGGCGCGTACGCCACCAGGGTGGCGCCGCGCGGGTCGACGACCGCCGCGCCGAGAGCCGCGTAGCTCAGCGCGGATGGTGCCGCGGCGGCCGCCGTGCCGAGCAGGTAGTGCCACGGTCGGACCGAGGTCGTGCCGTAGCCGTAGCCGATCAGCCCGAACGGCGCGAGCGGGATCATGCGTACCGACACCACGGCCAGTAGGCCGCGCCGCTCGAGCCAGGCGTCGAGCCAACGCAACAATGGGGATGACTCGCCGGAATCGGGTCACGAACTCTCCCTCCTAACGCGTTCTCGACCTAGGCGCGAGCTCTGCGGCCGCGGCGCCGGAGCGTGCGTCCCTTGATGGCCTCGGCCGTCGCGCGGCTCCGTTCTTCCATGTCCGCCTTGCGCCGCGCGCCCAGGGCCACGGCCAGGGCATCCGTCACCATCAGGATGGGCACCGCCAGTTGGGCTCCGATGCTGTAGTGCGTGTTCGCGGGCGTGGCCGTGGGTCCGGTCAGCAGCAGGATATCCGCCAGCTCGGCCAGCGGGCCTTCGGCGTCGGAGGTC
>JAEHDK010000343.1 GCA_016880465.1 Micromonosporaceae bacterium | reverse complement strand
CACTTCTATCCGCACTTCGCGATGGGCATGTGGTACATGTGGCGCAACCACGACGTGTTCGAGAAGGGCACCAAGCTGCAGGTGAGCGGCGCCGGATTCCACACCGCGCGCTGGGCGCTCAAGAACGGCACGCCCGCGGCGGGGGCGCGCGCGCTGCCCGACGGCGAAGTCGTCTTCGGCGCGCCGATGCAGGCGATCATTCCGCTGCCCGGCAAGCCGATGGCGGTGAAACCCGGACGAGTGCAGGTCGTGGCCAACCCCTTCACGACGCCGACCGGGCGACCGGTGGGCAGCCTCGCCAAGGTGATCGACCGCAACATCAACCCCGGCTATCCCTTCTGGATCGCGGGCATGGAGCACACCGTCGGACAGCGTCCGCCGACGCCGGTGCTCGACATGGTCACCCCGAACCTCGCGAAACAACTCCAGGCGTCCGGCGACGCGCTGTGGAAAAACCTCGATCCGGCGCAGGCCGACGGCTTCGACGGCGGCCTGCCGCGCCACACGCTGCACGGCGTAGCGGCGGGCGGCGTCGCGCACACGACGACGACTCCGATCGACTTCAGCAAGGAAGTGCTGAAAGCGCGTCCGGAGTTCTTCCCCGAGCAGGGCACGGACGTTGAGATCACGGCGATGAGGTTCCACGCCGTGCGCAACCACCCGAGCTTCAAGGTTCCCCTGACCGGTCCGAGGACGGCGGTGGCGGCGAACTTCGTCACCAACGGCTCCGGCGGTCCAGCGGTAGGCGCTCCCTTCCATGAGCCCTGCATCGACGACGTCGGCCAGCGCTTGAACACCGGCGTGGTCGGCACCTTCTTCAGCGGCGACACGCTCACCGGCCTCAACACGCGCGGCTCGAGCCTCTTCAGTGCGCAGAAACCGCGCGTGATCAAGGGCTCGGTCATCCAGTTCGACGTGGTGCTGAACAAGACCGGTTACCACTATCCGCAGCAGCGCATCGGAACGCTGTGGCAGGACGCCGTGCCGGTGATCGAAAAACGGCAGCCGCCCGAGCCCCTGGTGTTCCGCATGAACACCTTCGACTGCGCGGTGTACTCGCACGTCAATCTGGTCCCGAAGGACTACGAGGTCGACGACTTCCAGGTGCGTACCCCGACCGACATCATCGGCCAGCACATCCACCTGCCGAAGTGGGACTTGACCACCACGGACGGCGCGGCGAACGGCTGGAACTATGAAGACGGCACGCTGTCCCCCGGAGCGGTGCGTGAGCGTATCGCCGCCATCAACTGCTTCAACGGCTTCGCCCTGGACTGCCCGACGGGCGTCCCGCCCGGTCCGGTGAAACCCGGTGCCGTGCGCCTCGTGGCGCAAAAGCATCCGTTCTTCGGTCAGTTCAACCGGGACGACTGGCTCGGCGCCCGCACCACGATGGAGCGCTGGTTCACCGACCCGGTGGTCAACACCGAGGGCACGGACCGCGGCCTGGGGATCATCTTCACGCACGACCACTACGGTCCCTCGACCCACCAGCAGATCGGCCTGTACATGACCCTGCTCACCGAGCCCGCGGGCTCGCGCTGGGTGCAGAACGAGACCGGAGCGCAACTGGGCTACGACCCGGTGACCGGCGCCCCGGCGCGCACCGCCACGCAATCGACGGTCGGCGGGAGGCCTGCGGTGTTCAGCGACGGCGGTCCGACCTCGTGGCAGGCGGCGATCCTGCCGCCCGCGGCGGCCCCCGGAGGCAGCACCGTGAAATCCGAGACGCTGGAGGCGTTCCGCGAGTTCTATCACGAGTTCGCCGACTTCCAGCACGCGTACGAAGCCGGCGTCTACGTCGGCGCAGGCCAGGACGGCCGTCCGCTCGCGGGCACCGGTCAGGACCAGCCGGCAATCGCGTTCAATGCCGGCAACCCGGATTTCGCGACGGTCGGTAACAGAGTGGCCGACGCGTTCCGCTTCGCGATCAACCCGCCGCTGCGGGTGCAGGTCAATGCGAATCGGCTGACCGGCCAGCCGGTCCCGGGGACCAACCCGTTCCCGGATCTGGTCATCGAGCTAGCCGGAGGACTCGATCCGCGCTGCCCGAGCCGTCCGTGTCCGCAGGCGATCAGCGTCGAAGACCCGGGTGCGCTCGTGACCAACTACCGCATGGAACCGGTCGGCTTGCGCGTGTTCGATCCGAACCGCAAAGGGCCGGACGGCAAGAACGGCGTGCAGGCCCCGGGCCAGCGCGGCGATCTCGCGTTCGCGCTGCAGTCGCGCAGAGACCGCGCCATCAACCAGCTGAACGTCCAGCCCACCGCGGCGACGGTGATCAACGGCACGCGCTTCCCGCCGCCGATCAACGCGGCCGGCGTCACGCCGGGCGATCCATTTACGCCGATGATGCGCACCTATCCGGGTGACCTCATCCGGGTGAAGATGCAGGCCGGAGCGCACGAGGAAGAGCACAACGCCTCGCTCCACGGCATGAAGTGGCTGCAAGGAGGATCGGGCCACGGCAAGTCGCCCAACTCCGGCTGGAGGAACTCGCAGGCCGCGGGCATCTCCGAGCAATTCACGCTTACCACACCGGTGATTCCGGTCGAGGACACGCTGCCCCAGGCTCAGATCGACTACCTGTACAGCATGGACTACGGCAACGACGGCTTCTGGAGCGGCACCTGGGGCGTCATCCGGGCGCACCAGAACCTCGCGCCCACCCTGGTCTCGCTGCCGAAGACACAGGTGCCGGTCGTGCTGACCGCCGCGACGAGGGCCGCCTTCATCGGGGCCTGCCCGGCGAACGCTCCGGTACGCGCCTACGACATCACCGCGGTGGAGGCGAACAAGGTGCTGCCGAAGAACGCCAACGTGGTGATCCAGGACCTGTTCCCGGCCGGTCACGTGGGGCGCAGCCCGAACAGGAACGGCGCCAGCCTGGTCTACAACCACCGCACCACCACGGTCGGCGGTCAGACGGTCCTCATCGACGGTCTCGACGGCAATGAAATCGCCGTCACGCTGCCGACGCACCAGGGTCCGATCCACGACCCGACGGCGCTGATCTACGTGCGCACTTCCGACCTGACGCCGTTCAACGTACTCAGCGCAGCCGAGTTGGCCGCGTTCGATATCGCCTCGCAGTTGAGCGTCGCTACCACCACCACTGGGACCGCGGGCGGTACGGTGTCTGCCGCGGAACTCGGCACGACCGATGTGGTTTTTGACACCGTTACTACGACCCTCACCCTGGATGCCGCTACGGCAGCCTGCTTGGCCAGTGGGGCGAGCAACCTGTCCTGCCCGGTGGTGTTCAGAAACACCACGCCCATCGAGCCGGTCGTGCTGCGCGCCAACGCGGGGGACTGCATCACCGTCACGCTGCGTAACCGGGTGAACGGCAATGCCCCAGAGCTCGCCACCTTGACCACGCTGCAAGGCGTCGTGAAGCGCAACCGCTTCGATCCCGAAGGCTCCACCACGTTCCAGACCAACCTCATCCAGACGTCCTCGTTCATCGGCCTGCACCCGCAACTGGTGCAGTTCGACCCGAGCCGGGCGGACGGAACCTTGGTCGGGCTGAACGACCGGGGCCTCAACAACCCTCTGGCGGGCCTCACGCCGCCGGGAGCCACGGAGGTGGTGCGCTGGTACGCGGGCGACATCGCGGCGACCAAGGTGGTCGGGCAGTACAGCCTCGCCGCCACCCCGATCGAGTTCGGCGGCGTAAGCCTGATGCCGGCCGACAAGATCAAGCAGGGAGCGAAGTCGCTGGTCGGCACGCTCGTAGTCGAGCGCAGGGGCGCAACCTGGGTCGAGAACAACACCAACCTCGACCACCAGCTCGGCTTCGGCACTCGCGCCACTCGTGTCATGGCCGACGTGTGCCCGGGCGGGCAGAACCCCTGCACGCCGGCGGCGCCGGGTGCGTATCGCAGCCTCTCGGTCGTGCTGACCAAGGCGAACACCCAGTACTACCGCGACAGCTTCCCGGTCGAGCACATCAACGGCGAAGGGGTCGGCATTCCCGAGGACAGCCAGGAGGCGAGCGGCATGGCGCTCAACTACGGCATCGAACCGCTGTGGTTCCGGTTCGGGCTGGTGCCGCAGGCGCCGTTCAACAACCAGCCGGGCGGCTTCGGCGGCGTGCCCAACTCGCACCAGTCGTACAGCAACATCCTTACGGCGAACCAGGACCCGGCGACCCCGGTGCTGCTGGCGAACGCCGGCAAGGAAGCGCGCATGCACGTGGTCGTACCGCACGGCACCACCCGCGGCTCGACGATCAACGTGCACGGGCACCTGTGGAACCGCCACGACTACGT
>JAEHDK010000342.1 GCA_016880465.1 Micromonosporaceae bacterium | reverse complement strand
GTGCGCCAGCGGCAACGCGGCGCCGGCGGCGCAGCAGCCACCACACCACCGCGGTCGGTAACGCGAGGAGGGCCGCGAACGGCAGCAGGAAGCCGAGCGCCGTCAGCAGTACGGACAGCGTGCCGAGGAACCCGTGCCAGCCCGCCTTCAGCCCGCTCAGGAAGCTCGGTCCGGCATCGGCCGGCGCGACCGTAGCGGCGCCCGGACCGAGCAGGTGCGCGGTAATCGTCGACAGCGCCGCGAGGTCGGCCAGCTTGGCCTTGCGGGCCTGCAGCGTGGCCAGCGCGCTCTCCCGCTTGGCCAGCTCGCCCTCGATGGAGACGATCTCGGCCACCGTCTGGGCCCGGGCGAGCAGGGCGCGGGTACGGTCCACGCTCGCCTGCTGCGAGGCGATCTGCGCGTCCAGGTCCACCACCTGGTCGGTGACGTCGTCCGCGTTGAAGCCGCGCGACTCCTCCGTACCCAGCTTGCCGAGGAAGTCCACTGTGGACGAGAACCGGGCGGCCGGTACGCGCAGCGTCAGGTGGGCCTCCTCGTTGGAGTCGCCGCTGGACCGCTTGTCGCCGGCGGCGAACCCACCGGCGCTCTCGACGTACCCGATCGCGTCGGCCGCCGCCTTGGTCACGTCCTTCACCCGTACCGAGATGTCCCCGGTGTAGACGATCGACCGGTCGTCCCGCCGGTACTGCGCCGGGGCGACGTTGCCCGGCTGGGGGTTGGCCGCGTTGGGGGGTGCGGCGGCAAGGTCGGCTCGGCCGCCGTCGGCGGCCGGGCCCGGTGCGGAGTCGTTGGTGGCCTTGGTCGGCTGGCTGGCACCGCAGCCGACAACTGCCGCGGCCGCGACGAGCGCGCCCACGATTGCCCATCCCCGTGCTCGTGCCTTCACGGTTTCCTCCTGTTTGCAGATGTCGGACGTGGGACGCGCAATAGGGTGGTGCCGGTTCCGCAGATTCCCGGCGAACGGTCTCGATCGCGGAACGAGGAGGTCACGATGCGGTTGACGAAGTTCGGACATGCGTGCGTCCGACTGGAGCAGGACGGTGCCGTCCTCGTCATCGATCCAGGGACGCTGTCCGAGCGGGCGGCCCTCGACGGCGTGGACGCGGTACTGATCACGCACGAACACGCCGACCACGTCGACCTCGACGCGCTGACCGCGGCGCTGGTCCAGCGGCCGTCGGCGGTCGTCTACACGCACCTGGACGTGATCCCCACGCTCAACGGGGTGGACCGCGACCGGGTGACCGCGATCCTGGCCGGCACCGAGTTCACCGCGGCCGGCTTCCCGGTACGGACGTACGGCGGCGAGCACGCGGTCATCCATCCGGACATCCCGCGGGTCGCCAACCTCGGGTACCTGGTGGGCGGGTCGCTGTACCACCCCGGCGACTCGTTCGTCGCGCCGACCGGTGCGCACGTCCAGACGCTGTTGACGCCGGTCAGCGCGCCATGGCTGAAGATCTCCGAGGCGGTCGACTTCGTCCGGGCGGTCGGGCCGCGGCAGGCGTACGCGCTGCATGACGGGATGCTGACCGACGCCGGCCACCAGGTGGTCACGCGGCTGATGAGCCGGCTGGCCGGTTGCCAGTACGACCGGCTGGAACCCGGCACGTCGGTACCCTTGTAGCGCGCCCGGTGCGCCTAGGCTGGGACATCGTGGACGATGTGGCCCGTACGCTGTACGCCCTGCCGCCGGAGGAGTTCGTTGCCGCCCGGGACGCAGCCGTGCACGCGGCCGGTGCCCGCGACCGCGCCGCCGCGATCGCGGGCATGCGCAAGCCGACGGTGGCCGCCTGGCTGGTGAACCTGCTCGCGATCCAGCGTCCGGAGCTGCTGGCCGGCCTGGCCGAGCTGGCCGGCGCGCTGCGGTCGGCCCAGCGCGAGCTGCGCGGCAGCGAGCTGCGTAACCTGTCGGCCCAGCGCCGGGCCACCGTCGCCGCGCTGGTCCAGGAGGCCCGGCGGCTCGCGATCGAGGCGAAGCCGGCGCTCGGTCGGGGCACCGGGCTTCCGCTCGCGGAGGTCGAGAGCACCCTGCAGGCCGCCCTCGCAGAGCCGGAAGCGGCCGAGGCCGTACGGTCCGGGCGGCTGGTCCGCGCGATCGAGTACGCCGGCTTCGGCGAGGTACCCCGGCCACAGCTGCGCCTGATCACCTCGCCCGGCCCGGAGGTTACCGGCGCGGAGCCCGAGCCGGTGTCCGAGGCGCAGCTCGTCGCGGCGCGTACCGCCGAAGAGACCGCCCGTGCGGACCTGGACCGCGCCACCGGTGCCGAGCGGGACGGCGTCGTGGCGCTGGCCGAGCTCGATGCCGAGCTCGCCGAGCTGCAGCGGCGGCGCGGCGCGGCCGAGGAGGAGCTCAGC
>JAEHDK010000341.1 GCA_016880465.1 Micromonosporaceae bacterium | reverse complement strand
TGGATCCGGCAGCTTAATGATCAAGTTCTTCAGCGTGGGCCGGGTGTCGGACCGCGCTGTCGACTTCGCGGTCGCTGCGGACGCGGTCACCACTGCTGTGGGCTGGCCGTCGGCTGTGTTCAGCGCCCGGGACCTTGCCGAGAGGTGGGTCGTCGGCAACGGTCTGACGGGGATGCTGACCGAGTACCCCCTGGATGTGGGCGTCTATGACTGGGCGGTGGCCAAGGGTTTCTTCCGGCCGAGCAAACCGGGGCACACCTCGACAACGTTCATCGCTGGATTCACGACGGCGCGCCAGGACCACGCACATTTCACCGACGGAGTGGCGGATTGAGTACAGGCAATCGGCGGATGTAGTCGCGTGGCGCCGGGCGTGAGAGCGGCCACCACGCGATCATGCAGTGTCTGTGAGGACAACGTCAGATCAGGGCGGTGGCCTTGGGCCACAGCGTAGACGCTGCCGCTTGGCTGGGCCCGGCCGAGCCGCATCCTCCACGGCCCGCCGCTGCCACGGCCCAGCCCGAACTCGAACAGCAACTCCAGGTGTGCGTCGTCGGCGAGGTTGCCGCCCACGTGGCCCAACGCACACGCGTCATTGGCGTCGGCGCCCGCCTCGAGGGGCAAGCGCGCAAGGTGCAGACCGTCGCGGTGACGGGGGTGTTGCTCGACCACGGCGCCGATCCCAATGCCGGCTTCCTCAGCGATGGCGAACCGCCTCCGCACACGGCCCTGGCGGGCGCGCTTGGTGGCGGTCCCGACCCGGTCAACCAGCGGTATCCACCGACGAATCGGCGGGGATCCGCACTGTCCACTCCGGAGTATGTCAGGTAATGGCCACGTGCCGGCCGCGCCGATCATTGCGGTGCACGGCGCCAGCGTGGGCGATCGACGCTCGCAATGCACACCCTGGCCTTGTCAACCGAAGTTGACAAGGCAGGGCTGTCAATCTAGATTGACGGTATGACTGAAGCGACGAAGCTGGCCTCGGCGGCCAGCAGTACCGACCCGGAGGTCGGCCTGCGCGCGGTGCTCGCGCTGCGCCGGCTGCTGGAGAGCCTGGAGGTCCTGCAGGTGGACAACGCCCGTCGGCAGGGCTGGTCCTGGCAGGAGATCGCCGACGCGCTCGGGGTGAGCCGGCAGGCGGTCCATAAGAAGCACGCCGGCCGATCGCCGGCCGACGCGGCACGGGGTGCCTGATGTTCGAGCGGTTCACCGAATCGGCTCGCAACGTGGTGACCGGCGCCCAGGACGAGGCGCGCCAACTCGGCACCGGCTATATCGGTACCGAGCACCTGTTGCTCGCACTGCTGAACCCGGCCAGCGGCCGCCCGGCCGAGATCCTGCGCGAGGCCGGCCTGGACCGGGACGGCGTGGTAGCCAAGGTCGTGCAGCTGTGCGACCAGGGATCCGCCGCCATGGGCCCAGCCGATGCCGAGGCGCTGCGCACGATCGGCATCGATCTGGACGCGGTCGTCGCCGCCGTCGAGCACACCTTCGGGCCGGGCGCGCTGCGGCTGCCGCCGGTCGAGGCGCCGGGCCGGTCGCAGTGGCGGCGCAGGCGGCGCTGGCTGCACCCGTCCTTCCTGGTGCGGCGGCTGCGCCGACGCCGGATGCGCC
>JAEHDK010000340.1 GCA_016880465.1 Micromonosporaceae bacterium | reverse complement strand
CCCCGGCCCCCGGGCCCGGCGCCGCCGGGCCGGCCGGCGTCCCCGAACAGCCCGGCTACCGGCGTGTCGACCGGGTGCCCGCGCCGGGCCAGCTCCTCGGCCTGGCCGGCCAGGATCGCGCCGACCTCCGCCATGTCGGCGCCGGCGATCCCGGTACGCCGGACCGCGTCCGTGCTGTTGCGGAAGTACGTACGCGTCAGCAGGCCGTTGACCAATGCGGCGGAGACCCGGGCCTCGCTGAGCGCGACCAGGGCGGTGTCGGTCTCGGCCCACTGCGCGAGCCGGGTGGCCCTGGCGTGCGCCGAGGCACCGCGGCACCATGCCTGCGTGGCGAGCCCGGCGAACTCCTTACCGCTCGCCGCGGCCAGCCGGGCGAGATGTTCGTCGCGGAGCCGCTCGAACCAGCCCAACGGGTCGAAGAGCGGCTTGGTCGTCACGTACTGGTCGGCCGCGAGCGGCCAGGACATCGAGAGGGTACGGGCGTGCTCGAGGTACTCCGCCGAGCCGATCACACCGAGGTTGACGATCACCCCATCGATGCGCTGCGCGCAGGGCTCGGGTCCCGTCTGCGGGCGGTACGTGACAACGACCAGGTCCACGTCGCTCGTGTCGCTGTCGTCCCCGTGCGCCAACGACCCGTGTACCCCGATCGCGCACACCTCGGTCGGGTACCGCCGCCGGACCTCCTCGCCCACCTCGTCGGCGAGCAGCCATCGGGGGTTGACGAGATACGGGTTGTCCGTCACAGCCGCCAGACCAGAGTGTGTCTCCATACTGGACAGCAGCAGGATATATGCCTGACCGCGCGGTCGGTCACAACTCGGCCGCGCCGGCGCGTTGTGGGGCCGGTCACCGGCTAGCGTTGGCCGCCGTGGGCATCGAGGCGGTGATATTCGACTGGGGCGGCACGCTGACGCCCTGGCGGGACAGCGACGGTCGGGGCTGGTGGCGGATCGCGGCGCGCCTTGCCGGGGGTCGCCTCGACCCGGCCAGCGTCGAGCGGGTCGGCCGGGTGTTGGCCGAGGCCGAGGCGGAGCTGTGGCGGCGGGCCCGCGTCGAGCACCGCAGCGGCACCCTCGCCGAGGTCTTCCGGGCCGCCGGGCTCGAACCCGGCGATGAGGCGTACAGCGCACACTACGCGGAGTGGGAGTGGGCCACGTACCTCGACCCGGAGGCGGCCCCGCTGTTCGCGGCGCTGAAGGAGCGGGGCATCCGGATCGGTGTGCTGTCCAACACCGCCTGGCCGCGTACCCGGCACGAGGCCATCTTCGCGCGGGACGGCGTCCTGCACCTCATCGACGGCGCCGTCTACACCTGCGACATCCCGTGGACGAAGCCGCACCCGGAGGCGTTCGCGGCGGCGATGGCCGCGGTCGGCGCCACGGACCCGAAGAGCTGCGTGTTCGTCGGTGACCGGCCCTTCGACGACATCTTCGGCGCCCGGCAAGCGGGGATGCGTGCCGTCCTCGTACCGCACAGCCGCATCCCAGCTGTCCAACGTGGACATACCGACGGCGACCCCGACGGGGTCGTGGACCGGCTGGGCGACCTGCTCGCCCTCGTCGACGGTTGGTGTCGCGACTAGCGGCTGGCCTACCCGCCCGCGGCCGGGTGCCGCCTCGCGGGCCGGCTACCTAGTCCTCCAGTACGAACGTCACCAGCAGGTGTACGACGAACCCGGTGATCTTGCCGTCGTCGAGGCTGACCTTCTGGTCCTTGACCCAGGCGCTCGTCACATGGCGCAGCGTCTTGTTCGCGCGATCCAGGCCCACCTTGACGGCATCATCGAAGCTCCTACTCGAGCTGGCGCTGATCTCGGTAACCCGGGCAACGGTGCCGGCCATGGTCCCCCCTCGCGCAGAAGACTCGCTGCCCCCGAAATTACGGTATGAGCAGGGCCAAGGACGGCGCTTTGCCGGAAATGCGGTGCGGGCCCGGCGACCAGTCACCGGGCCCGCAGCGCTCCTGTCTACTATGGACGATCAGCGGTACGTCGGACCCGCCCAGCGGTGCCGCTGTGTCATGGCCATCCCTCCCCGGTCGGTGAGCCGTACTGACCCCAAGGGTGCGGGCCGGCGCCGTGGGACGCTCGTACCGCGCGCGGTGCTGGCACGATCGGGGGAGTCAGTCGCCTTCCCGACTCGGCCGGAGTCGGAAGATGCGCAGTCGCCGCCCACCGGCCCGGCGTTCGTACGTCTCGTACGGCGGCCACACCGCGAGCAGCAGGCCGCGCAGCCGCTCGCGGTCCGCGCCGGTGACGAGCGCGGCGCGGACCGGGATCTCGCGGCCGGCGATGGTGAGTGTCGCGGCCGGGTCGGCGAGCAGGTTGCCGGTCCACGCGGGATGGGTCCGCTGTCCCCAGTTCGAGCCGATGACCACGAAGCTGTCGCCGTCACGCGCGTACAGCAGTGGGCTCGTACGCCGTACGCCGGACCGCCGGCCGGTGGTGCTGAGCAGCAGCGACGGCCGGGCGCCCAGCGCGACGAACCGGCCGCGGGTCAGCCGCCCGACCAGCCGGTCGGCCGGCACGAGGGCCCGACCGAGCCGGGCGAACCACCGCTTGTGCCCGAGTCGCGACAGCACCGGCATCCGTCAAGTGTGCCGCGGCCGGGTCCGGTCCGCGACGTCCAGTATCTACTGACGTCCAGTATCTACTAAGGACAAACGCCGTGCGGGACTACGTGCCGGGCAGCGCGACCGTCGACGGCGCGATGCCGGCCGCCGTACGCCAGCGGGTGGCTCGTACGGCGCAGTCGACGAGCGCGTCCAGCGAAAGCCGGCGCTGTTCACCTTCGGTGCCGGCCAGCGCGTGCCGCCACACGGCCGCCGTGCGCTCCTCGAGGTAAACGGCCAGCCGCAGGGCCGCCGCGGCATCCGGTACGGGAAACGGCAGCACGTACGCCGCCTCCGGCGGGGCCGGGCTCGCCCCGGTCGCGGCGAGCCGGGCGAGCAGGTCGTCCCGCCGGGTACGATGCGCCGCCTCGGCCTGCCGGGCGGCCT
>JAEHDK010000339.1 GCA_016880465.1 Micromonosporaceae bacterium | reverse complement strand
TCACTGGCTCGTCCACGAAGGACACTGGACCCTGCACTACCACCAGCCCACCGACACCCTCACCGCCCACCGACCCGACGGCACCGCCTACGACCTCACCAGCGGCCCACGCAGCCAGAGCCCGTAATGCTTAGTACGTGTAGAACCCGCGCCCGGTCTTGCGGCCAAGGTCGCCGGCGGTGACCATGCGCGCCAGCAGCTCCGGCGGGAAGAACTTCTCGTCGGCGGTGTCGGCGTAGATGTTCCGGGTCGCGTGCAGCAGGACGTCTACACCGGTGAGATCGGTCGTCGCGAGCGGTCCCATGGCGTGGCCGAAGCCCAGCCTGCACGCGGTGTCGAGATCCTCCGCGCTCACCACGCCGCTCTCCACCAGCTTGACCGCCTCCACGACGAACGCGGCGATCAGCCGGGTCGTGACGAAGCCCGCGATGTCGCGGTTCACCACGATGCACGTCTTGCCGATCTCTTCAGCGAACGACCGGGCGCGCGCCAGCGTGTCGTCCGCGGTCTTGAAGCCACGGACCAACTCACACAACTTCATCATGGGTACGGGCGAGAAGAAGTGGGTCCCTACGACCGACTCCGGCCGCTTCGTGGCCGCGGCGATCTGGGTGATAGGGATCGCCGAGGTGTTGGTGGCGAGTACCGCGTCAGCCCGGCAGATCCCGTCGAGAGCGCGGAAGACGTCCTGCTTGAGGTCCAACTGCTCGAAAACCGCCTCGACCACGATGTCCGCGTCGGCGGCGGCTTCCAGGTCGGTCGTCGGCGCGATCCGGTCAATGACCACCTCGACGTCCTCGGCCGCGATCGAGCCCTTCGCCGCGAGTCGCTCCAGCGATGTACGTACCGCGCCGAGCCCGCGCTGGACGGCCGCCTCGTCGAGGTCGCGCAGGGTCACCTGCCAACCAGCCTGTGCCGCGACCTGGGCGATACCGGCGCCCATGAGACCGGCGCCGATCACCGCGAGTCGACCCGCCATGGTGTTCCTCCCTCGTTTCGTTGGGCACCCTACCGGCCGCCGACCGGCCGGCCTGGCCGGGTCCGGCCGTCCGACCCGAGGCGCCACCGGTCAGTGGCTCAGCTTCACCGCTACCGCTTCCAGCGCACCGGCCAGCGCGGCGAGCTGGGACTCGTCCAGGTGGTCGAACAGCACCCGGCGTACATCTCGCAGGTGGGCCGGGCACAGCGTGTCGAGCATGGCCCGCCCCTCGTCGGTGATCTGTGCGATCGTGACGCGGCCGTCCGTACCGCACGGCAACTGCGCCACGTAGCCCAGGTCGATGAGTTTCCGCATCCGGTGGCTCAGCCGGCTCTGTGACGAACGCGCGCAGCCGGCGAGGTCACTCAGCCGTAACCCGTCCGGCGTCTGCGCCAGGCTCTGCAGCAACAGGTACTCGATATGGACGAGCCCGTGCTCGCGAAAGGTCCGTTCGATCTGGGGCAGGCCGAGCGCCACCACCGTCATCAGGCCGCGCCAGGCGCGCTCCTCCGGCTCGGTCAGCGCGCCCGGCTCGTCCATGGCTGCTGTGTTCGGGTCAGAGCGAGTAGGGACCGAACCGACCCCAGGCGATGATCAGGGCAACGATTCCGAGTACGACCGGAAACACGATCTGGTTGGCCTCGTTGCGGCGCAGGTGGGTGGCGACCGCGCCGATCATGAGGACCACCAGCGCCGCGGCGGCCACCGGCGTGAGCCAGGTGGCGATGCCGGTCGCAGCCGGCAGGACGAGCCCCAGGGTACCGAGGATCTCGGCCGTACCGATGGCCTTGACGGCCGGCTCGGAGAAGTCCTCGACGTAGGCCATCCGCTGGCGCAGCTTCTCTTTCGGCTGTGTCACCTTGCCCACACCGGCCAGCAGGAACGCCAGCGCAAGAACGATCTGCAGGACCCACAGGACTGCATTCACGGTGTCGACCTCCGGGGGTGGTTGTCTGGCGACACACGCTAGCGCTACGTGGTTGAAGCGTCAATGAGAGCTGGCAGCGGCTCAGATGGTGAAGGTCGGCTCGGCCTCGGCTTCGATGCGGACCACCTCGACACCGAGCGCCCGCAGGTCGGCCACGAAGTCCGGGTAGCCGCGGTCGATGTGGTGGACGTTGCCGATGTCGGTCACTCCGTCGGCGCAGAGGCCGGCCATCACCAGCCCGGCTCCGGCCCGGATGTCGGTGGCCCGGACCGGTGCGCCGGACAGCCGCTCCCGGCCACGGACGACCGCGTGGTGGCCGTCGGTACGGATATCCGCGCCGAGGCGCGCCATTTCATTGATGAACATGAACCGGCCGTCGAAGATGTTCTCCGTGATCAGCGACGCGCCGTCGCTGACGGAGGCGAGCCCGATCGCCATCGGCAGCAGGTCGGTGGCGAAGCCCGGGAACGGCAGCGTGACCACGTCGACCGAGCGCGGCCGGTCGTCCATCTGTACGCGGAACGAGTCCGGCCGGGTTTCGACCATCCCGCCCGCGCTGATCAGCTTGTCCAGCGCGATGTCGAGATACGCCGGATCGACTCCATGCACCGCCACGTCGCCGCGCGTCATCGCGGCGCCGAAGGCCCAGGTGCCCGCGACGATGCGGTCACCGACCGTACGGTGCCGCACCGGCCGTAGCTCGTCGACTCCCTCGATGATCAATCTCGAGGTACCCGCACCGGAGATCTGCGCGCCCATGTCGCTCAGCAACGTACAGATGTCGACGATCTCCGGCTCGCGAGCGGCGTTGTCGATCTCGGTGACCCCCTTGGCGAGGACCGCGGCCATGAGCAGGTTCTCGGTCGCGCCGACGCTCGGGAAGTCCAGCCAGACGGTCGCC
>JAEHDK010000338.1 GCA_016880465.1 Micromonosporaceae bacterium | reverse complement strand
GGTGGCGATGCCGCACGGGATCCCGCTGGCCTCACCGGGCGCCCGGCTCGTCGCGCGGCTGATCGACCTGGCTGCGATCCTCGGCCTGGCCCTGGTGGCGAACAGCTGGTTCCTGTACCAACTCGGCGTCGCGCTGGCGCCGGTCTTCGCCGAGGCCGCGCGGGGGGCGCAGCCGGTGATCGCGGCGGAGACCGGCGGCCATGTCCAGTCGCTGATGGCCATCGTCTCCCTGGTGACGGCGGCGGTCTGGCTCGCGTACGAGGTACCCGCCATCGCCGGCACCGGGCAGACGCCCGGCAAGCGGGCGCTCGGCATCAAGGTCATGCGCATCGAGAACACCGACCGGCTCGGCATCGGCCGGGCCCTGCGCCGCTGGATCACGCTCGGTCTGCCGACCGCGCTGTGGAGCTGCTGCTGCGTGGGCTTCGTCCTGCAGTTCCTCGACTGCCTCTATGTCGCGGTCGACCGCCGGCTGCATCAGGCGCTGCACGACCGGTCAGCGCATACCGTGGTGGTCCACATCGGACGGCGCACCTCGACCGCGCGGCCCGCACCCAAGTCCGACGGAGGTACCTCATGACCCGGCTCACCCGCGCCGATCTCGACGCGCTGCCCAGCTACGTACCCGGGCGGAGTCCGGCCGACCTGGCCCGCGAACTGGGCCTGCCCGAGGCCGTCAAGCTCGCCAGCAACGAGGTGCCGTACGGCCCGCTGCCGGGCGTCGTCGAGGCGCTCGCCGAGGCTGCCGCCAACGTCCACCGGTACCCGGACATGGGCGTCGTCGCCCTGCGCGACGCCCTCGCGCAGCGGTGCGGGGTCGCCGCGGACCGCATCGCCACCGGCTGCGGGTCGGTCGCGCTCGCCGAGCACCTGGTCCGGGCCGCCTGCCTGCCGGGGGACGAGATCGTCTACTCCTGGCGGTCGTTCGAGGCGTACCCGATCATCGCGGCGACCACCGGCGCGACCGCGGTCCACGTACCCAATGACGCCGCACACGGCCACGACCTGGCCGCGATGGCCGCCGCGGTGACCCCGCGAACCCGGCTGATCCTGGTCTGCAACCCGAACAACCCGACCGGTACGGCGCTGCGCCGAGCCGAGCTGGACGAGTTCCTCGACGCGGTACCGGACGACGTGCTGGTCGTATTCGACGAGGCGTACCGGGAGTTCGTCACCGATCCGTCGGTGCCGGACGCGCTGACCGCCTACCGCGACCGGCCTAATGTCGTCGTGCTGCGTACGTTGTCGAAGGCGTGGGGGCTCGCCGGGCTCCGGGTCGGCTTCCTCATCGCCGATCCGGCAGTGGCCGCCGCGGTACGCAAGGTGGTCACACCGTTCTCGACGTCGGCGGCCGCACAGGCGGCGGCCCTCGCCGCGCTGCAGGCGGCCGACGAGATGCGCCGCCGATGCGAGCTGGTCATCGCGGAGCGCGAGCGGGTGCTCATGGCGGTCCGCAAGCTCGTGCCGGAGACCCCGGACAGCCAGGCAAACTTCGTCTGGCTGCCGCTCGGCGAGCGCAGCGTGCTGTTCGGTGCGGCCTGCGAGCGCCGCGGCGTGATCGTCCGCCCGTTCCCCGGCGAGGGCGTACGGGTGACCGTCGGTACGCCGGCCGAGAACGACGCCTTCCTGG
>JAEHDK010000337.1 GCA_016880465.1 Micromonosporaceae bacterium | reverse complement strand
GGGTGAGGCCCTCGCATCGTGGGGGTGCAGGGACGGGGCGTGGACGGTGCCGACCTCGGGCGGGATCACCCAGGCGCGGCAGCGGTTGGGGTTCGAGCCGGTCCAGCAGCTGTTTGAGCGGTGCCGGTGGCCGATGAGGTGACCCGGGGTGCGTTTCTGGGCCCGTGGCGGCTGATGGCCATCGACGGGTTCGACTGGGAACCTTGACACAAGGCGGTGGGTAGCTCGGCGGTCACGTCGCCGCAGAGCACGGGGCCACGCCACGCCTGCAAGGCCGTGCGGAGAAATTCGCGGGCCTCTTCGTCCGACCCTGACTTCGCGGCATCCCGAGCAAGCGCGCGGAACCGATATGCGTCGACGCAGTCCAACGACGCCTGGAGTACGTATCCGCTCGCCCTGCCCAGCAGCTGAACGTCGCCGGAGTCCGCGCCCTGTGGCAGCAGCGTCGACCGTACTCGGACAGCCGCGTCTGCACGATTGCCCGCGCATTTCGGGGAGGATGCTCGCCCCACACGCGAGCAGACGACCGGTCGGGAAGATATTGGTAGTCAAATGGTGAGCCGGCGACCGGAGATTGGCACCGAAGTCGCGGTTGACAAGGTCGGGAACGTGGTCTCGGCCGGCGTCCATGAGGTGCCGGTCGCGGCCGGCCGGGGCCCGGGCGGAGGAGCGGCTGGCGGTGGGACACCCAGGCCGGGCCTGACCAGCCTGTTATGCCTGTAGGAATCAGCGCCGAGCACGCAACATCCGGGTGGAGACGACGAGCACCCACACCCAGAACGGCACGTACGGGATGACCCACACCCATGTCGGCCACGCCATGCGGGCCACCAGGAGCCCGGCACCGGCGGCCAGCGCCCACCAGCCGAGCCAGGCGGGCCAGCCGGGCCGCCCGGGCGAGCCGGGCTCCCGCCGGCCGGCGAGGATGGCCCACCCACTGGCGAGACTGAGGCTGCCGAGGGCCACCCACATGTTGGCGAACGTGATGTTGCCGAGGTCGAATGCGAACTGGGCGACCTGGGTATCCAGCCCGTCGCCGCCGCGGAACGCGGAGGCCTGCGGTGCACCGAACAGCATTGCGGCGACAGCGGCGGTGCCGGAAACCAGCACGACCGTTGGGAGCCATTCGGGGCGTGCGCCGGACCGGCGCAGCGCGGCGGAAAGGCCGCAGACGAACCACAACAGCGCGCACAGGCCGAAGGCGAGCAGGAAGCCACCCGCCGCCAAGGCCGTGGGGGATTGGGTCTCCAGGTACCGCTGGATCTCCGCGGCCGGCGCATCCATCCCGGGCTCGGGGGCGCCGGTGCTCGACATGAGGATCACGCCGCTGAACAGCATCGCGGTGGCCGCCCAACCCGCGATGCCGGCCGGGCGCAGGTCGCGTGCGAGCGCGGTGGTGTCGATGTGGTCGGTCGTTGCCATGGTTGACTACCACCCTTCCTTTGGTGTGCGGGGGAACAGGGAGACGTCTAGGTGGTCCGGAACGCGGTCATCATGGCCATGTCCTCGTGCTCAAGGTTGTGGCAGTGCAGCAGGTATCGGCCTGGGTAGTCGGTGAACCGCACGGCCACGTCCACCGATTCGCTGGGCGCGAGGTCCACGGTGTCCTTCCAGCCCTTGTCGAGCGGGCCGGGGCCCTCGCCGCGCCGGGAGAGCACCTGGAACGGGTTGAGGTGCACGTGGACGGGATGGTGCAGGTCCGACCGGAACCGCCACACCTCGATCTCGCCGAGCCGCACGTCCGCGTCGATGCGGTCGGGGTCGAACGCGCGCCCGTCGAGCAGCCAGCCCGGGTGTTCGCCGGTGGCCGCCCGCCGGAAGGTCCAGGTTCGGGTGCGCACCGCCCGGTCCGCGGACAGCGGCTCGATTCGGCTCAGCTGCGGCGGGATCCGGCTGTCGTCGCTGCCGCGACCGGTGACCCGGAACCGCATCACGTCGGCGGTGCGCCCGCTTCCGAGGCCGTTGCGCAGTGTGATCTCCGTGCCGGGGGACAAGGCACCGAAGTCGACGACGACCTCGCACCGCTCGCCGGGAGCGAGTAGCACCGCGGAGTGCTCGATCGGCTTTTCCAGCAGCCCGCCGTCCGATGCGATCTGTACCAGCGGCGTGCGCGCCGGGTTCAGAACGAGCCGGTATCGGCGAGCGTTGGACGCGTTGAGCAGCCGTAGCCGGTAGCGGGCGGCCGCGACCTCCAGCACCGGCCAGGGTGCGCCGTTGACCAGGACGACGTCGCCGAGAACTCCCTCCATGTGCGCGTCGTCCACGCCGGCGCCGTGGTGGTTCGCGGGGTAGGAGAACGAGCCGTCCTCGCCGAAGGACCGGTCGGTGATCATCAGCGGGACGTCTCGCTCACCCGACGGCAGGCCGAGCCCGTCCTGCTCGTCGCCGGTGACGAGGTGGAACCCGGCGAGTCCCCGGTACACTTGCGAACCGGTGAAATCCATCCGGTGGTCGTGGTACCACAGCGTCGCGGCCCGCTGCCGCATCGGATAGGTGTAGTCGCGCCGGCCGCCGGGCTCGATGAGGTCGGTGGGGTAGCCGTCGCTGTCCGCGGGCGTGTGCCCGCCGTGCAGGTGCACGGCGACCGGTACGTGCAGGTCGTTGCGGTGGGTGACCACGGCCTGCCGGCCGCTGCGGGTGACCAGCGTGGGGCCGGGGAACGTCCCGTCGTAGGCGAGGACGCGGGTGCGCACGCCCGGCAGGATCTCCTGGTCCGCCTCGCGCTGGACGATCTCGTAGAAGTCGGTGGTCGCGTCGGTGCGTACCGGCCGGGCAACCGCGGGGATTGGAAGCGGCACCTGGAACGGGCGGGGCAGCGGGGCCCGGCTGTGCACCAGCTCGCCGGTCTGCCCGCGCTGGATCCTGAGTGCGAGGCCGCCCAGGCTGGTCGCGCCGAGCGCGGACAGTCCGAGCGCGCCGAGTACCTGTCGCCGCTTCACCGCGCACCCGCCGTGCGGGACCGGCGCGCGCGGCGCGGCCGAGCCGACGCCGCGCCGGCGCCGAACAGCCGCAGCGTGATCAGGATCTGGCCGACCGCGAGCGCTACCCCCAGTGGCAGGTGCACCACGAGCACGCGCTCGAATCCCATGCCGACCTGTACCTCGACGGCCAGCGCGACGGCGAGGCTGGCCCATATCGGCCACGCCCGCCCGCGCCCGCCCCAGAAGTAGACGATCGCGCAGCAGAGCTGGGCCACGTCGAGAGCGGTGACGATGCCGGCGTTGATGCGGTGCAGGGTGAGCGAGTCGACGTCGCCCATGAGGTACCCCCCAGCGAACACCGGTTGGGCGAGGAACGCGAGCGAGTGCAGGACAGCGAAGACCCGTAGCACCTGCAGCGACGCGCGGGGACCTTGGTCCGGTGGTGGCGGCGTGGTTGTCGTCTCGATGGCGGCGTCGGCTTGCGCGGTCATAACCGGACCTGCACAGCTTCAGTGCACGGACGTGGGGTCGACGGTGTCGGCTGGGTCCAGAGAGCGACGCCGAGTGCGGTGAGGCACATTCCGTACAGCGCGGCCGCGATAGCAAGAGCGGGGGTGACGGCGAGGCCGAGGAGGGCCGCAAAGGAGATCCCGGTGGCAAGGGGAACGTAGCGGCGCCAGCCGTCCCATCGTCGGGCCCGCACCGTAGCGATGCCCGCCACGATGAACCCGACGGCCGCCAGAAGGCTGCCCAGGCCGAAGCAGGCACCGACGAGTCCGGCGCCGGTGTCGTCCAGCCGCTGGTCGGCGATGGGGATGGACAGCAGCTGGGCGGCGAAGAGCACGGCGGTGCCGGTCAGCGCGACGACCGTGCCGACGCGTGCGCTGCGGCCCGGGCCGGCGACGCCGCTGCGGGCGAACCCCAGGACTCCGATGAAGACCAGCACGTACAGTGCCGCGAGCACGAGCGACACCGCGACGTATGCGTCGCTGGACCACGGGTAGCTCCACATCTCGTCGGAGACGTCGCTCGCCCGCTGGACGATGCCCTGGACAGCGCCCGAGATGATGGTGAGGGCGCCGCCGATGGCGCCGAGGAGTCCAGCCCGGCGGACACTGCTGGGTTCCGGGATGCGCATGATGCACCTGCTTTCAACCTGGTCGGTGAACTGCCCTCGACGCTAGGGATCGGGCCGGCCGGCGGTCATCGGCGGCAGCACTGCACGTGGAGCAGCAGAAACGCGCGCCGCAACTAAGTGCCAGCACTGTTGGCCGGGCCGTTCGCCACCGTCAGACTGACGTGGTGCGCAGCCTTCACCTCACCCCGGTCCCGGGATTGCTGCTCGGGCTCACGGTGGTGTTCGAGGTGGCGGCGGTGCTGCTGAGTTGGAACCTGACGTCCGGGTTCAACACGGTCATGTACGCCGTCTCCGCGGTGGTGCTGGCTGGCGCCGGGGCGCTGGTCGCGGCACGGCACCCGCGCAACCCGATCGGTTGGCTCTTCTGTGGTTTGACCCTGCTCACCGCGCTCGCTGGGGACGCTGCCCTGGGGTGGGGACTGCGTGCGGCCGCCGAGGGCTGGCCCGGCGGCGCCGTTGGTGAGTGGCTGGCCACGATGTCTTGGCTGCCGAGCGGGTTGGGCTGGATCCTCACGTTCCTGCTCTTCCCGGACGGGCACCTGCCCAGCCGGCGGTGGCGGCTGGTGCTCTGGCTCGGCGCGGTCGGGTTCATTCTGGCTGTACCCGGCTGGTCGATGAGCCCGGACCGGACCAGCGAATTCGCATCCGGGCGTAACCCGCTGGCGGTCCCGGCGCTCCCGACGGATGCCCTGCTCTGGGTCGGCGTGACGCTGTTCCTCGGCGCGCTGGTGGCGTCGGCCGCCTCGCTGGTGGTCCGGTTCCGTCGCTCGACGGGCGACGAGCGGCAGCAGCTCAAGTGGTTCGCCGCCGCAGCGGCGTACGCCGGCGTGGCCCTGCCGACCACCTTCATCCTCTGGTACGTCACCCCGGCCGTCCAAGTGCTGGCCGTCAGCGCAGTCACTGCCCTGTCCCTCGCCGCGTGCGTGGCGATCCTGCGCTACCGCCTCTACGACATCGACGTCATCGTCGACCGGACCGTCGTCTACGGCACCGTCACGGGGTTGCTGGCCGCGACGTACGGTTTCACCACCCTGATCCTCGGGACGAGCCTCGGCGCGGGGTCCGGTTGGGTCACCGCCGCGGCGACGCTGGTCGTGGCGGTCGCGTTCCGGCCGCTGCGCGACCGGGTGCAGGACGTCGTGGACCGGCGCTTCCACCGCGCCCGCTACCAGGCGGTGCGGCGGATGGCCGACTTTCTGGAGGCCCTACGTGCCGGCCGCGCCGCGCCCGAGGAGGTGCAAGGCGTCCTGCGCGAGCTGACCGGGGACCCCCGGCTGGAACTGCTGGTCTTCCTGCCCGAAAGCCAGCTCTACGTCGACGTCAACGGGGTACCCGCAGCCGATCCGCAGGACGGGCAGCGCGAGCGGATCGACATCGAGCGCGCCGGCCGGCCGCTGGGCCGGGTGCTGCACGACACCGCCACACAGGAGGATCTCATCCTGCTGCGGAGCCTGATCGAGAGCGGCGGGCTGGCGATCGAAATCGCCCGGCTGCACGTCGAACTGCGCCGGCAGCTGGCCGAGGTACAGGCATCCCGGGCGCGGATCGTCAACGCCGGCACCGAGGAGCGGCGCCGACTCGAGCGTGATCTCCACGACGGCGCCCAGCAGCGCCTCGTCTCCATCGGGCTCGCACTGCGCCACGCGCAGCATCAGCTGGGCACCTCCAAGGTCGAACACGCGACCCGGACCCTCGACGAGGCAATGGTCGAGGTGAAAATGGCGATCGACGAGCTGCGCGAGCTGGCGCGTGGCCTGCCCCCCGCCCAGCTCGACGCCGGACTGGCCCCGGCCTTCCTGGACCTGGCCCGGCGCGCCTCCGTCCCGGTCGAGGTGACCGCCCCGCGCGAACGGTTCGACCGGGGGATCGAAGGGGCGGCCTACTTCATCGGCTGCGAAGGGCTCACCAACGCCGTCAAACACGCGCAGGCCACCAGCATCTCGCTCAGCGCACGCCGCGAGGACGACCGCCTGGTCGTCACCGTCATCGACGACGGGATCGGCGGCGCCGAACCGGCCCCCGGCTCAGGGCTCAGTGGCCTGACCGACCGGGTCGCCGCGCTGGGCGGCGCCCTGCGAATCGACAGCCGGCCCGGCGCCGGCACGACACTGACCGCGGAGCTGCCATGCGGGTCGTGATCGCCGAGGACCAGGTCCTGCTCCGGGCCGGGCTGGGCCGACTCTTCGCCGACGGAGGGCACGACGTCGTGGCGTCCCTCGGCGACGCGGACGCCCTACCGGCCGCAGTGTCCACCACGAACCCCGACCTCGTGGTGGTCGACATCCGGATGCCGCCGACCTTCACTGACGAAGGCGCCCGCGCGGCCCGCGAGCTGAAACAGCTGCACCCGAAACTCGGGGTCCTCGTGCTCTCCCAGCACATCGAGACCACGCACACCATCGACCTCATCCCCCTCGCCGGCTTCGGGTATCTGCTGAAGGACCGTGTGCTGGAAGTCGACGACTTCCTGTCCGCGGCCGAACGCGTCGCCCGCGGCGGCTCCGCACTCGACCCCCACGTCGTCGCCACCCTCCTGTCCGGCCGCCGCAGCGACGACCCACTCGCCGCCCTCACCGACCGCGAACGGACCGTGCTCCAACTGATGGCCGAAGGGCTGACAAACACTGGCATCGCCAAGCGGCTGCATCTCAGCGAACGCACCATCGAGGCCCACGTCCGCCACGTCCTAGGCAAGCTCAACATGCCGGAAAGCGAGGACGACCACCGGCGCGTCCTCGCCGTCCTCGCCCACATGAGTGCGACGCAGCCCTGAAACCTACCGGAGGAGCCAGCTCCGAACGGTTTCATCGGCATCCGGCGCCGCCGCTGTCGTACTGGGACACGGGCCCCGGACATCCCGGCCGGCCTGCACGGCTTCACCGCGGTGATCGCCAGCGTGGGAAGTGGCCCGACATCTCGCTGGAACTGCCGTACGGGCGAGTACGGGTCACCGATACGCCAATGCGGACCAGCCGAGCTCCGCCCAGAAAGGTCGCAAAAGGCGATACAGCTTGGCCAACTCCAAGAAGGCCGACCAGCTTGATCACGTGCGCACATCTGCCGCGATGAGCGCGTGGCGACAGACGGGTGCAGGCCAGGCCACCACCCGCTGGTCCACGTCGCCAGGCCAGCGGACCCGTTCCCGTATAGTGAGGCAGCCTTGCCATCCCATGACGTCCGATGATGCGAAGGAGGTGGCGCCCTATGACCAGGTACGTGATCAGTCCGGACGTGGCTCTTCGCCTGGCCCACGACGAGGCGGTGATCCCCGACGAGCATCAGCTCCTGGCTCCGACACTTCTTCGCTCACAGCTGCTGTCGCTCCTCTACCAAGCAGTACGCCAAGGCGAGATGACCAAGAAGGACGCCGATCGCCAGCTCAACTACGTGCGTGCGCTGCGGATTCGACTGCTCGGAGACCGTGTCCTTCAGAACGTCGCCTGGAAGATCGCCGACCAGCTCCGGTGGCCCGACACGTTCGACGCTGGGTACGTCGCACTGACCCAGCTCCAAGCTGACGCGTTCATCACGCTCGACGCGGAGCTCGCCCACGCTGTGAAGGGTCTGGTGATGATTGCGCCCTTCGAAGCGCTGTCCTGATCGAAAGCACTTACCAACGGCCTTCGCAACGCGCGGATCTAGCCGCGATCCGCGCGCTGCGCGATGTGATTGGGACGGCGGCCTGCCGTTCGGACGTGCGGGTCGACGCGGGACCCGGCGAGGGTACTGCTGCTAACCGGTGGATGCCGGTGATGTGGTCGGGTTTAGGTCGAACGCGATGGCGATGTTGTCCGCTGACGGGACCAGTTGCTGGTTGGGTTCGGCGTCGCCGAGCAGAAGGTCCACGGTTGCAGGCAGGAAGGCGATCGTGATACGGGGACACCAGTAGCTGCCCACGTGTTCGTCCCACGGCTGGTAGTGCGGCCTCACATCGAGAATCTCGGCGCCGCGCAGGGCGGCCCAGCGGCTGCGGCCGGTGACATCCCATACCGCCACCGCGGCATCCGCCCGTACCCCGGTGCCCAGCCGTGGCTGTTCCCGCAGCCCAATGCCCTCGAACCTGCCCGGCGGGTCCCACGTGACGGAGAACACCGAGCCGGACTCGGTCTGCAACTCCAACCCGAAGTCCACGCTGTCGAACCCGGGTACCCTCACGTCGGGTTGCGCCACTCCCCCGCCTCGACGATGTGCCGTGGCCCCTCCCAGTCCGGCGCGACCTGGTCGTGCCGGTAGTCGATGTCGACGTATCGCACCACCGCCAGCCGCTGGCCGACCAACCGGCGGGCATGCCTCACCCGCTCGGCCACCTCCGGCCGGGACGCGGCCCACGACCACACCCGCTGCTGGGCCGGCTCACCGACCTGGCCGTCACCGCCGCTCCGACCGGGCTCCGTCTGGTGCACAAGCCGTATCCTCACCGCCCAACCGGCTCACCGACCACCGCTTTCCCGCTGCGGACATGATGCGGATGCCGATCGGTCGAACCCGACCGTCCGCCAACGTGTACCCCCGCTGAAGGTTCACGGCGACCATCACACCCACGGTGACACCCGGGGCCGACCAGTGGGTGGATCGTCAGCTCAGCGAAGAGGTTTCGGCGGCGGAGGTGGCGACGATGAGCAGTCTGGGTGTGATCGTGAAACGGTGCGGCTGTATGCAGCCGGATACCCGACGCCGACGCGGCCGCAACTGCCCGCGGCTGGCCGGGCGGGGGCACGGCAGCTGGTACTACCACTGCTCCGATGTTCGGCCGGCGGGAGCGGGTCCGCCGGGGTGGCTACCCCACCCGCCGCGCGGCCGAGACCGCCCGCAACGACCTCCTCGAGCAGCCCCGGGCCGAGCGCACCACCCAGACCTGGACCGTGGCCCGCTGGCTGCGGCACTGGCTGACCACCAAGACCGGCATCCGACCCAGCACCCTGCGCTCCTACACCGAACACGTCGACCGGCACCTCATCCCCCACCTGGGCAGGGTTCGGCTCGGTGACCTGACCGGCCACCACGTCGCGGCGATGTTCACCACGCTGATCGCTGCGCAGACCCGCTACGGCCGACCGATCACCCCCTCGACGTTGCACCGCATCCGCGCCACCCTGCGCTCGGCCCTGAACGCAGCGATCCGGGACGGGCTGATCCGGGACAACCCCGCCCGGCACATCGAGCTGCCCAGCCCACGCCGGCCGCAGGCGCAGGTGTGGACCGACCAACGCGTCGCGCAGTGGCGCCGCACCGGACAACGCTTCGCCGTCGCGGTATGGACCGCCACGCAGCTGGCCGGGTTCCTCGAGCACGTTTGCCAGGATCGGCTCTACGCGATGTGGTGGCTCATCGCGCTGCGCGGACTGCGCCGCGGTGAGGCCGCCGGGTTGCGCTGGATCGACGTGGACTTCAACCACAAGGTCATCATGATCGGGCAGCAGCGCATCGCCTACGGCCACACCGTCGAAGACGGCGAGCCCAAGACCAAAGCCAGCAGGCGCACTATCGCCCTCGACCACATCACTGTCGCGCTGCTGCGCGCCCACCTCAAGCGGCAGCAGGCCGAGCGGCTGGCCACCAGCGGCTGGCAGGATTCGGGCAAGGTGTTCACCAACCCGGACGGCAGCGCGCTGCACCCGGACTGGGTCACCCGCCGCTTCGGCCTGTTGGTCAAGGACTCCGGCCTGCCGCCGGTCCGGCTGCACGACCTTCGCCACGGCGCGGCGACCCTGGCCAGGCCGCCGGCGCCGACCTGAAAACCGTGCAGGAACAGCTCGGGCACACCAGCATCGTGCTCACCGCCGACACCTACACCAGCGTCCTACTCGAACTGCACTTCAAGACCGCCGAAGCCACCGCCCGGCTCGTGCTCAAAGCCGCCGCCCGCAACCCCGGCCACCGCCATCGCTCCAAGATCGGCCCACCGAAATCCGCAGCACCAGACCAGGCCACCGGGCCTGAACCGGTACGCCCCAAGCGATCCCGCAAGACCAAGCGCCCCAAAACGGGCCGCGCAGGCGCGACACACACGCGACACACACAGATCAACAAGTCATAGCCCGATGACTATCAGACCTGCCCAGGAAGGGTGCGCCGCCAGGGACTCGAACCCCGAACCCGCGGATTAAGAGCGTTGCCCGCCGTACTCGCTCGGCGACACACTGTCGGAGCTGGGTTCGACCACGGTACGGCCCGGTGCACCCAACATGTCACCGTTCGAACCTGAACCTGCAGGTCACCGGCCCGGTGGTCTCGGCTGGCCTGCGTCACGGGAAGGTCCGGCGGGACGGTTACCGCGAGAGATGATCTCGAGCGCCGAGTGCTGGCACCGGTGCCGGGCGGGGTGGCTACCTGCCCGTGCCCCATGTCGGAGGGTCAGCTGGTCCAGTCCTGCCAGCTCAGGCCCGTGACCCGGCCGAACTCGCTGGTGTTGGCGGTGACAACTGTCAAGCCACGCCGCAGTGCCTGACCGGCGATCAGCAGGTCGTAGGCGCCGATCGGGTTCCCGTCCCTCTCCAGGGCCGCGCGCACCTGCCCGGCGGTCCGGGCGTCTTCGTCATCGAAGTCCAGCAGATCCAAGTCGCCGGAGAGCAGGATCCGCAGCCGCTCGGTGTTCTCCGGCACCTGGCTGCTCTTCGCAACGCCGTACCACAGTTCGAACAAGACCACGGACGACAGCGCCAGGTAGTCCCCGGACGCTTGGGCTTTCCGGTATCGTTCCCGCACCTGGGTCGGCTTGTTGCGCAGCAGCGCGACCACGGCGTTGGTGTCGAGCAGGTAATTCACTCGAAGATCTCCTCGCCGACGGGCGTAGGCGGCTGGTTCCTGCCGTCGTCGAACAACGGCACGTCGGTGAAGCGGTCAAGCTCGGCGAACCAGGCGTCGACATCAGAAGCGATCGGTTCCAGCAGCACGCCGTCTCCCATGTGCCGGACGCGTACCCGGTCGCCGGGCAGCCGGAACTCCTTGGGCAGTCGTACGGCCTGGCTTCTGCCGTGCGTGAAGAGTCTCGCGATCGCCGTCTCTGCCATGACGCCTCCTCGGCTTGATAGCTATCAAGAGTGTACATCAACGTCCCCGGTCAACCTGTGGATGGGCTGCCGTACTCGCAGGCCAGCCCGGTGATGGCGGCTGCTGACCGCCCCGCGGCGCGGCAGCGCCACAACCACCAGGTCGATCGTGTGCGCAGGGTGCCGAGACGACGCGACTACGATGCGTCACGGCTTGACCGGCGAGAGCGCTTGATCAACTCACTGATCTGCCGATGAGCTGGCGCGCTCGCCGCGAGGGGCGGCTGCCGCTCCACTGGGCGCTCAGTGGTTGCGGGGACCCGACCAGGCCCGGGGACCAGGCTTCGCCCCACGCCCGATCCCCGGGGTCACCGCCACGGCATCCTAGTTCAGGTCGATGCGCAGACCCGCGTCGTCAACCGCGGCCACGCAAATCTGCTCCAACGTGGCGGGTCTCCCTCGGTCAGAGATCGTCGAGACGTCACCATCACCTGTCATCCCGGCGGAGCATCGCGTCTGTTTCTGGATCGGGCATGAGTTCCCGGACCTCTTGCGCGCAGCGGCAAGCGCCGGCAATCTTGGCAGCCCACGCCAGCGCCTTCTCGCGTGAGGCCACGTCGACGACCACGAACCCGCCAATGACCTCCTTGGTCTCCGGGTAAGGGCCATCGGTGACCAGCCCGTCCGTGGCTACGACGCTCGCCCTCTGGCGTTCGAGTCCAGCGCCGAACACAAATACGCCGGCGTTCACGGCCTCCTGGACCACCGCGTGCGAGGCCTTACCCACGTCGGGCCAATCCTCGCCGGGGATGTGGTCCATCGCGCCGTCATTGAACGAGATCAAGTACCGCGTCATCCCACGACTCCCTTGTCCCGGCGGCCCCGTCCGGCCGCCTCTCGCCTGTACTACGAACGACTCGCCTCGGATCCGACGCTATGCCAGAAGAATTTTCACGGGACCTCCGCCGCTCGGCGGCTCCGGGCGTCATGTCGCCCGTCTTCGCGCGGATCATTGCCGCCGCCACCGGCTACGAATAGTCGCACACACTCATCTGCCGCACTGCGCGCGCTCATGCCTGAATTGAGGACGCCACGGTGGTGAACAATAGGCCCGATGGACGTCGAACTTTCGGGCTGCCCCCGGATCGTCCGGGTCCCGGTGCATGCCTCAATCCTCGGCCGGCATTGGCCGCCATCCTGAACACAAGACCCGCAGCCACACGATCCGGTCGTCTTGGCAGGTGTAGTAGGCCTGCTGCTCCATCTCGTACACGGCCGGATCGCCCTCGGAGCGCAGCCGGAACCGGGTAGCTGACTCGCTCGCGGTCGACGACGGGAAGGCCGATGTCGACCGCCAGCACACCCTCTACGGTATCGGTCGGCTCGATCCAGCGGCCGAACACGGTTCGGATGATTCCGTCGACACCCGTGCTCTCGAAGGACTCCCGGGGTGTCAGCGCGCGGAAGTCGACCTCCTGCGCCAGGATCCTTCGTAACGCTCGTTCGTCCCGAGCCGCAAGGGCAGCGACGAACTGCGGCCGACCGGTTCGCTCATCAGAACCTCCGGCCCAAGTATGCAATGGACGGCTTCACGGCAACAATCGCCGTGGGGCCGCCGCCTGCTACAGCGACCCGGCAGGGAAGATTTCCCGTCCGGTGATTTGGGGCCGCGTCCGCTCGTGCCGATGTGCGGGATGCTGGGTGTTCTGTGATGTCAACCGCCGGGCCGCTCGACATGGTCAAAACCAGTTGCCCCCGACGCCACTGGTTTCTTGGTCCGGTCGAAACCCCAACGGTAAAGCCACCACCCGTCAGCCCGGAGGACAGCGGTACGGTTACGGCAGCCGCTCCTGATAGCCAGCCTCTACCCGCGGTTCCCTGACGACGCCGTCGGTGCCTATAACGCCATCCGTTGGTTCCCCTGCATCTACATTCAGGGCCGGTGAGCACGATGGTCAGCCAGCGGTCGTGGATCACGTTGGTGAACAGCAGCACCGGGCTGACCACCGAGACGTGGAGGAACGCCAGTCCGCCGGAGTCCATCCGGCGCTGGCGCGCCGTGGTGAGCACGAGTCCCTTCCTGCGGCGGCAGCGTCAGTGGAAGGAACGGTAGCGAGCATTCGCTCGAGGTCCGCGAACTCGCGGGCAACGCAACGGACCCGTCTGACCTCGGACCGAGACGGGTTCACCGCGCCCATCGATCCCGCAATGCAACGGCGCCACCTCAACTGCCCGCCAAAGGGTCGGGCGCAGGGCGCAGCCGGACGGCCTCGGTCCGGATGCGCTCGGCCAACGCACGCTTGTCCGCCTCGTCCAGCCAGCTCGCCGAGACCCCGTCCACGGCCAGATCCACCATCTGGTCGAAGTCCCACCCCCATGCCTGCGCGCAGGCGGCATACTCCCTGGCGAGGTCGAGGTTGGTGAGCGCGGGATCGTCGGTGTTGATCGTCACAAGCACACCGGCCGCGCGCAGCCGAGGCAGGGGATGCTCGGCCACCGTGGGGAAGGCGTTCGCGATCACGACGTTCGAGGTTGGGCACATCGTCAACGGCACCCGGCGGTCGGCGAACCGCTGCACGAGCGCCGCGTCGTGCGCGAGGGAGAGCCCGTGGTCGACCCGCTCGGCGCCGAGCTGCTCGACGACCGCCGCGACCGCCGTCGCTGGACTGTTCTCGCCCTGGTGCCCGGTACGGCGCAACCCCGCCGCCGCCGCGGCCCGGTACGCGGGCACGTACCCGAGCGGATCCACACCGATCTCGGTGGAGTCCATACCGATCCCGAGGACCCGTTCGGTGCCGACCGCCCCCGCACGCCGAAGCTGGGCGAGCCCCTCAACCAGTTGCCGCCCGGCGTCCGGGCCGTACGCCCGGTCCATATCGACGATGAGCATGGTGCGACAGCCGGTGTCGGCGTCTCCCGCCGCCAGTCCTTCGCCGAGGCCGGCGAGCACTCCGCGCAAGGATTGCCCGGCGGCGAGGTGGCGCGCGGGCGTGACGAACACCTCGGCGTAGACCCGACCAGCGGCGGCAGCGTCGACCACCGACTCGTAGGCGAGCCGGGCCCAGTCGTCCCGGCTCACCAGCACCGATTGCACCAGCCAGAAAACACTCAGGAACTCGTCCAGCGAGCGATAGCGGTAAAGGTCACGTACGTCATTGGCGGGGAGCGGCACGTGGTTTCGCCGCGCCAGATCCATCACCGTCTCCGGCCGCATGGTGCCCTCGATGTGACAGTGGAGCTCCACCTTCGGCAGCGCCCGGAGTAGTTCAACCGCAACCGTCACCCGTGGTCCTCCCGCCTCGCGGGCACGGCGGCCCGCTGCAGTGACTCTCTTTGCGATCATGCTAGCCGCGCACAACCGGGGGGTGAAGGGTTGCCCCGTTAGCGACCCCGAGGGCTCGGCCGTCTACCCGGCGCGCGCCGGCCTACCGCTGCGAATGGGCGCAGTGCTCGAGCTGCGGTACGTCGATCGGCTGGCCGATGCGGAGATCGCCGGCCTGATCGGCGGCACGGTCCGAGCCAGGCTTCCCGCCGGGCAGGTATGCCTCGGGGACTGGATCCTCGGATCAGGTCCCAGAGGCCCCTCCCGGTATGGTCGATCGAAGTGTGACCGGCCCGACTCCGGACCTATGGCAGTGTTTCCAGGAAGGCGTCGGCGATGATCTGGTAGCCCTCGGTGTTGGGGTGGACGTCGAAGGTGTACTTGTCGTCGCAGAACCACGTCCACCGGCAGATGTTCGCCACGTTGACCGGGATCGTTCCCCACTGCTTGGTGTTGACGGTGTCGGTGAAGTTGTCGCTGTCGAACGCGCCGCTCACGTCGGCGGCCGGCACACCCGCCGCCTGGTAGGTGGCTACAAGGTCTGCGTTGAGCGCGTCGACGATCGGCGCGTTGGCCGCCGCTGCTGCCTGCCCGCCAGGGCCGAACACCCAAAGGCCGAGGAAAACGTCGGCGTAGTCCGAGCCGACGATGGCTACGCCTGGGGCCGCGGTTTGCAGGGTGTCCAGGATGGTGGCCAGGTTGGCCAGCGCGGCGGGGAAGGTCTGGTCGAGGCAGGCCTGGTCGAGCAGGAACGTGGCCTGGTTCAGGCAGGCCAGCCCGTCGTTGCCGCCGATGTCGATGGTGATCAGGGCGATCTGCCCGGGGTGTGCGGCGAGGAACTCGGCGGCGACGTCGAGCTGGTTGCCGGGATAGCGGCAGAAGCCTGCCCGGCTGGTGTCGATCATCGAGGCTGTGGTTTCGCCGCCGCAGCCCAGCTTGACGTGTTCGAGCTGGGCATGGTCGTCGCGTATGGCCTTGTAGACCGCTTCGGTGTAGCCACTCTTTTCCCCGCCGATGGGTTGGGCACTGCCGGCGACCGAGTCGCCAAGCGAGAGGTAGTAGGTGGGCTTGCTGCTGGCGGTGGCCGGGCCGGCAGCCCAGGCCAACCCGGCGAGGAGCAGCAGCGAGATGCCCAGCGAGACTCGCGTTCGGTGATTCATGGTGCCGTCCCTTCCCGTGTATCGGATCTGTCAGGAGGTATGCGGTCGCGCGGCCGCACGACCACCGCGACGTACGTGACACCCGAGGCGATCGCCGCCGCCGCGCCAGCGGGCGGCCGGGCCGAGGCCCGTTCGGAGCCGGCCACGGACGGCATGCCGAGCAGCGTCGGCGTCGTGCCGGCGATCCAAGGGCTGTGTGGCTTCCGGATAGGTCGGTGATCGCCTGTACCGGCGGTGGTAGCGAGGTGTTTGTGGCGAGGGCACCGCTGTGACTGGCGGCTGTGGCAAGGGCCGTTGTCGCCGAGCTGAGGACGAGGCCGAGGACGGCGACGAGTGGGGCCAGTCCGTACGCACTCGTGGACTGTTGTCGGGCTTCCTCGTGTGCGGTTGGTCATGATCCTGTTCCTTCCTTGGTCGTCGACAACGGTGCCCATCCCGCCCCCTCGTTGGGGTGGGCACCGGGCCGAAACCTGCGACACGGCCGGGAGGGCCGCCTGCGTCAGGCCGGGTCCGGCACCCGGATCTGCGCGGGGCCTCGGGCGAACAGATGGCGGCGATCGACCACCAGCACCGCCAGCCCCCAGGCGATCGCGGCCCACGCCCACGGGGGCGACAGCGCCGAGGGTGCCGATGGGTGTGCGATCGACGAGACCCCGACCAAGACAGGCATGACGGTGGCGGCGGCGACGCCGATCCACCGTCCGGGTAGGGCGGTCGAGCCGATTGCTGCGCCCAGCACGACGAGCGCCGCCGCTTGGGCCATCCCGAAGTGGAAGTTGTCCGGCGGGTCGACCGGCGCGAATTGCTGCCGGAGCTCCTCGAAGGCGTACCAGGCCAACGGGACGGCACCGATCGCGGCGACCGTGGCGGCGACCGGATCGATCGGCCCAAGCGGGGCGCGCCGGCGCGGGTGCAGCGCCACGATCGCCACGAACAGCGCGTACGCCACGAACCAGATCGGGTCGCCGATGTCGCGTTGCACGATGTCGAGGACCATGTTGCTGCCCAGGAGGAGACTGATGAGCCAGAGCGCGGCGACGTTGGCGGCTGGCCGCCACGCCTGCAGCGCTACGCCCACCAACAGCAGCGTGCCGCCCAAAATGATGGCGCTTCCCTGCACGAGCCAGGACGGTACGTCCTCTGGTGGCAGATCGATGGAGAGGAGCGTCCTCTCCGGCAACCAGGCTATCCACGGCAGGACCAGGGTGAAGTTCGAGGCGATGAGCGCCATCAGGGCGAAGACCGCGGCGACCACCCGTAGGGCGATGACCCGGCCGCGCCCGGGTTGTGTTGTCGTCATGCCGGTGACCGTAGGATCGCGTCCGTGGCCGTGGAACCGTGCCAGCCGACCGACGCCGGTGGGTTGGCACGGCCGGGTCAGCCCACCTCGCTCAGGAAGGTCAGCACGGCGAGCACCCGGCGGTGCGTCTGGTCGTCCTCGTCCAGGCCCAGCTTGGTGAAGATGACGTTGATGTGCTTCTCCACCGCGCGTATGCCGATATGCAATTGGTCGGCGACCGCGGTGTTGCTCAGGCCGCGCGCCATGGCCGCAAGAACATCCCGTTCGCGCGGGGTGAGCGCGCCGAGCGGCGTGCGGCGGGCCCGGGCCGCGACGAGCCGCTCGACCACGGTCGCGTCGATGAGTGAGCCGCCGGACGCCACAGCCCGGATGGCCGCGGTGAGCTGCTCGACGTCGGAGATCTTCTCCTTCAACAGGTACGCCCGGCCGACGGCGCCGTGTCGGAGCAGCGCGAGTACGTACTCCGGCTCGTCGAACTGGCTGAGCACGACCACCCCGGTCCGCGGCGATGTCACGGCCAGCTCGGTTGCGAGCCGGATGCCCTCATCGGACATCGTCGGCGGCATGCGGACATCGGTGAGGACCACATCCGGACCTTCGCGATCGACCGCGGTCCGCAGCGTGTCGTAGTCCCGGTACGCGGCGACGACCTCGAGGTCGGGCCGGGTGGCGAGGATGCGCTCGACCCCCTGCGCCACCAGGTAGTCGTCCTCGCCGATGACGAGCCGAATCGCCATGACCGGAAAGGTAGTCGATCCGCGGCGGCTAGGCGATGGTCGTGGTGGCACGAGCCGGCACCGGTCGGCTTACACCATGGACCCAGCTGGCTGGTTGCCACAAGATGTCCTCGGGAGGGCGGCAGACATGGCTCACCGACGGACAACCGCGCTCACCGTCGCGGTCATCGAGCGCATCGGCCTCGCCGCAGCGATCGGCGGCGCCTTCGTGGCGTCCGGCGCCCTTGTCACTGCGGTGTACCGGCCGGCGCCGGCGCCGGCGCTGAGCGTTCTCGCGGCGGCGCTGGTCGCGTTCACCGCAGCCCCGACCCGTCGCTTCGTGCGGCGGATGGTCCACCGGGTCGTGTACGGCGGTCCGGCCTCCCCGGCCGAGCTGGCACGCCAACTCTCGGCACGGGTGGCGCGCGGCCGGGAGCCGGTCGAGCTGCTCGGGGAGGTGGCCCGCCTCATCCGGACCGGCACCGGGGCGGGCTCGGTGGTGGTCTGGATGCGGTTCGACGGGGCGTGGGTGGCCGTGGCCAGTGCGCCCGTGCCGGTCGGGTCCGGAGTGGACGGTCCGGTCGGGTCCGACGCAACGGTGAAGATCCGTCACGAGGGCGAGGAGCTGGGCGTGATCGCCATTCAAGGCGCCGAAGCGCTGAGCCCCCACGCCGAGCGGCTGGTCACCGATCTGGCCCGGCATGCGGCCGTTATCACGCGGACCCTATACCTGCGGACCAGCCTGCGGCGGGAGCTGGAGACGGCCTGGGATCGCCACCGCCAGCTGCTCGCGGCCCGGCGGAGCCTGGTCGAGGTCCAGGATGCCGAGCGGCGGCGGCTCGAGCGGGACATCCATGACAGCTGCCAGCAACGGGCCACCCTCATCGCGGGCCGGGTCGGACTGGCCGCCGCCCGCGCCACGACCGATCCCGCGGCGGCCCGGGTTGAGCTGGTCCGGGCGGCGGCGGACGCTGAGCGCCTGGCGTCGCAGCTCGATCGGCTGACCGGTGGCACGCCGGTGGACCTCGTCACCGAGGGGGTAGCCGCCGCTCTGGCCGCCGAGTTCGACAGCCTTCCGGTCGCGATCGCGGTCAAGGACGCTCGGATCCGCCCGTGCTCGTCAGAGCTCGACGCGACGCTGTACTTCTGCGCGATGGAGGCGGTCCAGAACGCAGTCAAGCACGCCAATCCCAGCACCATCCGGATTGGACTATCCGATGTGGATAGCCGGGTGATCCTGACCGTCCGCGACGACGGCTCCGGTCTGCGGCCGGAGGTCGACGGCGCCGGCACCGGCCTGCGCAACCTGCGCGAACGTCTCGAACCGTGGCACGGCACCGTAACCGTACGCTCGTCACCCGAAGGCACAGAGCTGGAGGTCGTCGCTCACCGAGAGGCGGAGGCATGAAGCGGGTGATCGTCGCGCTTCCGCCGGCCCTGACGGTGGCGGCAGCGGCACTGCTCGCCCTGTTCGTCGCCGGCCGGCCAGGTGACCTGCCGACCAACGTCGTGGTCTCGATCTTCTACAACGTGCCGGTCGGGCTGGCTTTCGCGGTCGTCGGATCCGCGATCGTCTGGCGGCGCCCCGACCACCCGGTCGGCTGGTGCTTATACGTACTGGCCACCCTGCTCGGCTTCGGCCTCTTCTGCGAGGGGTACGCGGCGTGGCGGGGGCCGGGTCTCGACTGGGTGCTATGGGTCTGGACGTTAACGATCGGCCCTGTGTACGCAGCGCTGGCGGCCGCCCTGCTGTTATTCCCGACCGGCGTGGCGTCGACGCCGAGGTGGGCGGGCTTCGGTCGTGTCATCGCGATCTACACGGTTGTGTCGCCGCTGATCTACGCGCTCGCACCATGGCCGCGGGACGACTTCAGCGGTGTCCTCGTGGTCGAGGAGCGCGGCTGGCCCGCGCACTCGCCCATCGGGTGGACGGGGCCCGGCTGGCTCGCCTCGGCCGCCTCGGCCGTCGCTCCGGCCGGCATCCTGCTCCTGCTGGTCGCGGTCATCTCGCTCGGTTGGCGGTGGCGCCGCTCGTCCGGCGACGAACGCCAGCAGATCAAATGGCTGGCGCTGGCCGGGCTGGTCGCAATCGCCACGATCCTTCTCGGCCTGACCCAGCAGCTGTCCGGCGGCCTGTCCGACGGGCCCCCCGACCTGGTCGGCCACGCCATATTCGCCTTCATGATCGCCCTCATCCCGGTCTCGGTCGGCCTGGGCATCATCCGGTACCGGCTGTACGACATCGACACACTGATCAGCCGCACGGTCGTGTTCGGCGGGCTGACCGCGTTCATCGGAGCGGTCTACCTCGCGACCGTGGTTATCGGCGGGCAGCTCGTCGGGCGCTGGGCCGGGTCTACGACCCTGCTCGGTCTGGCCGCGATCGCGACGGTCGCGCTGGCGGTCGACTCTCTGCGGGTACGGTTGCAGGCCCTCGCCGACCGGTTGGTCTTCGGTGCCCGGGCCCGCCCGTACGAGCTGATGGCCCGCCTCGACCGCGAACTGGCCGCCGCGTCGGACCCGGACGACCGGCTGCTGGCGATCGCCGAGGCGGCCGGCCGGTCCGTGCGGGCCTCGGCCGCGCGGGTCGCCGTGGTGTGCCCATAGCTGGTCGTCGTGCCATACTGGAAATGAACGTTGGTTGTTAATCCGTGAGGATCGACTGACCCATTGAGTGTGGCTGAAGAACTTGCCACGTTTGTCGCGGGCTTCGTGATAGCCACAGGCGG